>JAFDHD010000043.1 GCA_019308995.1 Deltaproteobacteria bacterium
ACTACGGATGTGACGGGTGTGGTTACGCTGCCAGAGGGTGTGGAGATGGTCATGCCCGGGGATAATGTTTCTCTGGATGCGGTCTTGATCACGCCGATAGCCATGGAGAAGGAGCTGCGGTTCGCCATTCGTGAAGGCGGCCGAACCGTGGGCGCCGGCGTCATCTCTGAAATACTTGAATGAATTTTAGGCCCAGATTGAGGATCGTACTAGAATGACCAACCAAAAGATACGAATCAGGCTCAAGGCATACGACCATGTGCTTTTGGATCAGTCGGTTACGGAGATTGTGGACACGGCCAAGAGGACCGGCGCCCGGGTGGCGGGGCCTATTCCTCTGCCGACCACCATCAGTCGTACCTGTGTCCTTCGATCGCCTCATATTGACAAGAAGTCTCGGGAACATTTCGAAATTCGGACACACAAAAGGCTTCTGGATATCCTCGATCCAACTCAGCAGACGGTTGATGCCTTGATGAAGCTGGATCTCTCGGCCGGTGTGGACGTGGAGATTAAGCTCTAACAGGATGCTTACCCCTTCCGGGGGCCAGCTCGTTTCGTGGTGGAAGTTAAAGATGGTTAATGGCCTAATCGGTAAGAAAGTTGGCATGGCCCGCCTTTTCATTGAAAGTGGCGCAGCGGTGCCCGTCACTGTTATAGAGGCGGGTCCTTGCACGGTGGTTCAAAAAAAGACGCAGGACTCGGACGGCTATAATGCCTTACAACTTGGTTTTGGTTCGCGAAATAAAGTAAATCGTCCCCTGGCCGGGCACTTCCGTGCCTCTGGCGCAGGCAATTTTGCTGTCTTGAAAGAGTTCAAAGTTGACCAGATTGAGGATTACGAGATTGGGCAGGAAATCACCCTTGATATTTTTCAGATCGGTGAGAAGATTCATGTCACCGGTACGACCAAGGGTCGCGGTTTTACCGGGGTGATGAAACGCCATGGCTTTTCCGGCGGGCCGGCCACTCATGGGGGTACTGCGCACAGGGCCCCAGGTTCCATCGGCGCGGCCGCTTATCCGGCTCGCGTCTTCCCGGGTAAAAAGATGGCCGGTCACTTCGGAGCCGCTCGACAGACAACTAGTAATCTTGAGATCATTGACGTTCGGCCAGAATATGGAATCATTCTTGTCAAGGGCGCGGTGCCCGGACCTCGGCACGGGATTGTCCTGATCAAGAAACGTCAATCTTCCTGAGGATAAATATGGTAATGGTGGATATATATAACCTTAGCAAGGAGAAGGTCGGCCAGATCGAACTGCCGAGTGATATCTTTGACGTGCCTTTAAGGCCCCATCTGGTGCACGAAGTCGTTTTGGCTCAACTGGCCAGCCGGCGTTCTGGAACAGCCTCGACCAAGGGACGGTCTGAGATTCGGGGAAGCACGCACAAGCCTTACCGGCAGAAAGGCACGGGCCGGTCCAGAGCGGGCAGCCTTAAGTCGCCTATCCGGCGCGGTGGGGGAGTCATTTTCGGGCCAAAACCCCGGAACTACAGTTATCGGCCGCCTAAGAAGGTCAAACGCACCGCGCTGAAAGTCGCCTTGACGGCCAAGCTTCAGGAAGAAGAACTTTTAATCCTTAATACCTTTGATCTCCCTGAAATCAAGACTAAGCTCTTTGTCGAGGCCATGGCCGGCCTGGACCTCACCAACGCGCTGATTGTTACACCGGAGGCTCATGAGAACCTGGAGAGATCCGCGCGGAACGTGCCCGGGATCAAGGTTCTCCGTTCCGGCGGACTCAATGTCTATGACGTTCTGAAGTACAGACATCTGGTGCTACTTAAGCCTTGTATTGCCCAGATCACGGAAAGATTGCAGAAATGACGGAACCGAGCCGGGCCATCATCAAGCCTCTTATTACAGAAAAATCAACACTCCAGAAGGAGAGGGACAACCAAATCGCCTTTGTCGTTGATCGTCGCGCCAACAAGATCGAAATAGGCCGGGCCGTGGAGCAGGTCTTCAAGGTCAAGGTCACTAAGGTGCGAACGATTAATATGAGAGGTAAGAAAAAAAGACTTGGCCAGCACCTTGGCAAGCGATCGGACTGGAAGAAGGCGATCGTGACCCTGGCGCCGGGTGAACATATTGACTTCTTTGAAGGTGTCTAAGCGAACGGATAGATCAGATGGCCATAAAAAAAGTTAAACCCACTTCTCCGGGACGCAGGTTCCAGACCTATAACACATTTGAGGAGATTACAAGAGACGCGCCCGAAAAGAGCCTGCTTAAGCCGCTGCACAAAAGCGGCGGACGGAACAATTACGGCCGCATAACGTGCCGGCACCGCGGCGGAGGGCATAAGCGCCGTTATCGGGTCATAGATTTCAAGCGCGATAAAATGGATATTCCGGCCAGGGTTTTTTCCATCGAGTATGATCCGAATCGCGGAACCCGTATTGCTCTCCTGCATTACATTGATGGCGAGAAGCGTTATATTCTGGCTCCGCAGCATTTGAAAGTCGGGGATACGGTCATCACCAGTGAAAAGGCCGATATTAAACCGGGCAACGCCTTACCTCTTCGAGCCACCCCACTGGGAACACTGGTTCATAACATTGAGATGAAAGTCGGGAAGGGCGGTCAACTTGTGCGCGGCGCTGGAACCTACGCCCAGATTATGGCCAAAGAAGGACGCTATACCTTGCTCAAGCTTCCTTCAGGGGAGCTGCGCCTGATCCACTCAGACTGCAAAGCCACGGTGGGTCAGCTTTCTAATCCCGATCATAACCTGGTCTCGATAGGCAAGGCCGGACGAAATCGTTGGCTGGGCAGGCGCCCCAGCGTCCGGGGTGTGGTCATGAACCCGGTTGATCATCCGCATGGTGGAGGGGAAGGCAAGAGTTCGGGCGGCCGCCATCCAGTGACCCCTTGGGGCGTCCCGACCAAGGGATACAAAACGCGCTCTCTCAAAAAATCTAGTAACCGATACATAGTCAAGAGGAGAAAGTAGGGCAATGCCACGTTCCGTAAAGAAAGGTCCTTTTATTGATGATCATCTGATAAAGAAGATCACGAGGGCCAACGAAGCCCAGGACAAACGCGTCATCAAGACCTGGAGCAGGCGTTCTACCATCATCCCGGAAATGGTTGGTCTGACTTTTGCGGTGCATAATGGCAAAAAATTCATGCCTGTCTTTGTAACGGAAAATATGGTCGGACATAAACTGGGTGAATTCTCCCCCACGCGGACCTTTTACGGCCATGCCGGAGACAAAAAGTCCAGGCTTAAGAGGAGATAAGCCAGGAGAAAGATAATGGAAGCCAGGGCTGTGATTAAATACGTTCACATTGCACCGCGTAAACTGCGCATTGTGGCGGAGAATATCAAGGGCCAGTCAGTCGAGAATGCCATGACGCTGCTTAAATTCACCCCCAAGAAGGCGGCTGGAATCCTGCTCAAGGCGCTTAACTCGGCTTTGGCGAATGCAGAGCAAAGCCAGCAAATTGATGTGGATACATTATATGTGAAAAAGGTCCACATTGACGATGGACCAGTGGCGAAACGCTGGCGACCCAGGGCCATGGGCCGTGCGACCCGGATACTTAAACGAACCAGTCACGTCACGATCGTTCTGGACGAGGCATAGGAGGAACAGATTTTGGGACAGAAAACACATCCGGTGGGTTTTCGGCTTGGGATAATCAAGACCTGGGATTCCCGTTGGTTTGCCCGTCGGGATTTTGGCGCCCTGACGGTGGAAGACAAGCAGATACGGGACTACATTAAGAATAAGCTCTACCAGGCCGGCGTGGCCAAGATCGAGATCGAACGAGCGGCCAGTAAGGTAAAGCTCCGGATTCATACCGCCAGACCAGGCATTGTCATTGGCAAGAAAGGGGTCGAGATCGAAAAACTCAGAAATGAGCTCGAAAAGCTGGTCAGGCGGGAAGTGATGATTGATATTCAGGAAATCCGCAAACCTGAGGTAAACGCCCAACTGGTTGCTGAGAATATTGCCCAACAGCTCTTGCGCCGCGTGGCCTTTCGGCGCGCTATGAAAAAGGCGGTCAGTATCGCCATGAAATTCGGGGCCCAGGGAATCAAGATTAGCTGCGCCGGAAGATTGGGCGGTGCGGAGATGGCCAGGAGAGAATGGTATCGTGAGGGCCGGGTGCCTCTGCATACAATGCGCGCGGACATTGATTATGGTTTTGCCGAAGCCCATACAAACTACGGGCTGATTGGGATCAAGGTCCTTATTTTTAAGGGCGAGGTTTTGACCAAAGCGGAAGAGGAAAGGCTGCAGGAGGCCTGAGAGATGCTTGAACCCAAGAAAGTAAAATACCGCAAGAAGCAGAAAGGGCGGATGAGAGGCAAGGCTTACCGGGGCTGTAATCTGGAGTTTGGAAGGTACGGCCTGCAGGCCCTTGGCTGCGGATTTATGGATAGCCATCAGATCGAGGCCGCGCGGGTGGCTATGACCCGCCACGTCAAACGCGGCGGGAAGATCTGGATACGGGTTTTCCCGGACAAGCCGCTAACAAAAAAACCGGCGGAGACTCGTATGGGTAAAGGTAAGGGTCCCCCGGATAAATGGGTGGCAGTGGTGAAGCCGGGACGGATTCTCTATGAGATGGAAGGTGTGGGCGAGGAAGTCGCCCGGGAAGCCATCCGGCTGGCCCAGCACAAGCTTCCTTTCCCAACTCGGTTTATTAGGAGAGACGAGTCAATATGAAGGCGAGCGAGCTCAGAGAGTTAAGCCTTGAAGAGTTAATGGAGAAGGAAAGGGAACTGCGAGAAGAGCTGTTTAATTTCCGCTTCCAGAATGCAACCAACCAGCTGGAAAATACAGCGCGCCTTCCCCAGACCCGAAAGGAGATAGCGCGCATCAAGACCATCATTTTAGAAAAGATTCAGAAGCGATCGGTTGAGGAGGCCCGAGTAACTTGAACAAGAGGCGTAACAGGAAAAGAATGGTTGGTGTAGTTGCTTCGGATAAGATGGACAAGACCGTCGTTGTGGTTGTGAACCGGCTGGTCCGGCATCCTGTCTATAAAAAGTACATTCGCCGGCGGTCCAGGTTCAAGGCGCATGATGAGCAGAACAAGGTCCGGATTGGTGATACGGTCGAGATAGTCCAGTCACGACCAATCTCAAAGACCAAGCACTGGCGTATCAGTAAAATCATTAGTCACCAGGCCTGAGTGGTAAATATAAGGGAATAGAAATGATTCAAGCTGAAACGAGACTGAGCGTTGCCGACAACTCTGGAGCGAAAATGATTTCATGCATCAAGGTGCTGGGCGGGTCCAGGCGTCGGTATGCTTCTGTGGGCGACATCATCATCGTTTCGGTCAAGGAAGCTCTGCCTCACTCGAAAGTTAAAAAAGGCGATGTCTTGCGAGCTGTGGTCGTACGAACGGTTAAGGAGGTTGGACGTCCTGACGGGTCTTACATCAAATTCGACGACAATTCAGCCGTGCTGATTAATGCTCAGAGAGAACCGATTGGGACGCGTATTTTTGGGCCGGTGGCCCGGGAGCTCAGAGCCAAGAATTTTATGAAAATAATTTCGCTGGCCCCAGAGGTAATCTGACTGAGCAGGCAGCGCGTCTCCGGGATCCATTTGTATGGCACTCTAAAGGATGACCATGAGAAAACAATCAGAACATATAAAAAAAGATGACCGGGCCATCGTTCTCTCTGGCAAAGAAAAGGGTAAGATTGGCAAGGTTCTTAAAATCCTCCCCAAAAAGAACAGGGCCGTGATTGAGAAAGTCAACATGGTCAAGCGCCACACCAGGGCTGGCGCCAAGGCTGCCAAGGGAGGCATCATTGAAAGAGAGGGGTCGCTCCATATTTCCAACCTCATGTTGATCTGCCCCAAATGCACAGACCCGGTACGGGTCGGTCATAAGGTTTTAGAAGACGGCTCCTGGGTGCGAGTGTGTAAAAAATGCGGGGAGACCTTGGATGAGTGAGGTTTTTGGGGAGAAGTAAATGGCCAGACTTTGGGATAGATATCGGAATGAAATCATGGGCCGTATGATGAAGGAGTTCAATTATAAGAACTCGATGCAGGTACCCAAGCTTGAAAAAATAATCTTGAACATCGGCCTGGGAGAGGCGATTCAGAATATTAAGCTTCTTGACAATGCCGTTGAAGAATTAACCCTGATTGCCGGGCAGAAAGCGGTCGTTACGCGGGCGCGCCGTTCCATTGCAAGCTTCAAGCTGCGCGAAGGTATGCCCATTGGCTGTATGGTCACCCTGCGGCGTCAGAAGATGTATTATTTTCTGGACAAGCTCATCAATATTGTTCTTCCCCGCGTCCGGGATTTTAGGGGGGTTTCTCAAAAGTCCTTTGATGGCCGAGGTAATTACACCCTGGGTCTTAGGGAACAGCTTATTTTTTCGGAAATTGATTATGACAAGGTAGACAAGGTTAAAGGCTTAAATGTTACGATTGTCAGCACGGCCAAAACGGATGAGGAAGCTTATTTCCTGCTCAAAGAGATGGGGATGCCTTTCCGCAGCTAAACTTGAAGGAGGATAGTTTTGGCAAAAAAATCACTGGTCGCTAAAGCCAAACGACACCCAAAATTTATTGTTCGGGCTTATAATCGCTGTCCAATTTGTGGCCGGCCCAGGGCGTATTTACGCAAGTTTAATCTGTGTCGAATTTGTTTTCGTAAACTGGCGCTGGCCGGGGAGATACCCGGTGTGACCAAGGCGAGCTGGTAGGAGACCGTATAATCATGATGACCGACCCTGTCGCGGATATGTTGACACAGATAAGAAACGCCCTTATGGCCAGGCATGAGCGGGTGGATATACCGGCTTCCAAGATCAAGATCAGTATCGCTCGCATCCTGAAAGAGGAAGGATATATCAGGAATTACAAAATCTTTAAGGACAATAAGCAGGGAATCCTGAGGATTTTATTGAAATATACCGGGATTAATGACCCGGTTATAAAAGGACTTAAGAGGGAAAGCAAGCCGAGCCGACGTCTTTACGTTAACCGGGGCGAAATACCCTATGTCCTATCAGGTCTCGGAGTCGGCGTCCTGAGCACTTCTAAGGGGATACTTACCGATCGAGAAGCCCGACGACAGAATGTCGGCGGAGAATTAATCTTTTCAATCTGGTAAATCAAGCAGTTACGGAACTGGATAAAGGAACATCTAAACATGTCGCGTGTAGGGAAAAGGCCAATCGAAATACCTCCCGGGGTGACGATTGATTACCAGCCGCCGCTCATAACGGTTAAAGGTGAAAAGGCTACCTTGACTCGGAGCCTTTCCCCTAAAGCGATCCTTAAGATTGAGGAGCGGGTTATCAATGTCTTGCCAAGCGATACAACCAGAGAGTCCCGGGCCATATGGGGGTTGACCCGGTCTTTGGTGGCCAATATGGTCCAGGGAGTACACGCCGGGTTCACCAAGGAACTCGAGATCATTGGCGTGGGATACAGGGCTGATCTGCGGGGCAATACCCTGAGTTTAAGCCTCGGTTATTCACACCCGATCGAATTTACTCTCCCGGAGGGAATCACCGTTACAGTTGACAGACAAACCCGCATCACTTTAAAGGGAGCGGACAAAGAACTCGTGGGGCTTACCGCGGCCCGGCTTCGAGCCCTTAAAAAACCGGAGCCCTATAAAGGCAAGGGTATCAAGTACGTTGATGAAGTAATACGACGTAAGGTTGGTAAGACTGGTATCAAGCAGATATAAACAAGCCATGTCCAGATTGAGGAAAAAGAATGGCTCAGACAAACCCCCGTGCTTCGGCGCGGTTAAAAAGAAAAAAAAGAGTCCGCAAGAAGATCAGAGGCACGGTCGAGCGCCCGAGGCTCTGTGTCTTTCGCAGTGCGCGGCATATTTATGCTCAGGTTATTGACGACGCGAGCGGACGGACTCTAGCTTCGAGTTCGACCTTAAGCCCGGAGTTGCGTGAGAAAGTTAAAGGATTAAAGAAAACCGAAGCCGCTAAACTAGTCGGCGCGCACATCGGGGTTAAGGCCAAGGAAAAGGGCGTCAACAGCGTTATTTTTGATCGCAATGGGTTTCTTTACCACGGGCGGGTTCAGGCTCTGTCCGATGCCGCCCGTAAGGCCGGTCTAGAATTCTAAGGGGGGCTTAGTTTGTTTCGAACAACGGAAATCGAAGAACCAGGATTCATCGAGAAGGTGGTGTTTATAAACCGTGTCGCTAAGGTTGTTAAAGGTGGACGCAGGTTCTCGTTTTCAGCCATAGTCGTGGTTGGCGATGGTAAGGGCCTGGTCGGATATGGTCTGGGTAAAGCCAATGAGGTTCCCGAAGCTATCCGAAAAGGCACCGAGAAGGCCAGAAAAGATATGACCTCCGTTTATCTTGAAAAAATGACCATCCCTCACCAGGTCATCGGTCGCTATGGTGCAGGCCGAGTTCTGCTGAAGCCGGCCAGTCCGGGAACAGGGGTCATCGCTGGAGGGGCGGTGCGGGCTGTGGTTGAAGCCGCAGGAATAAAGGATGTTCTGACCAAATGCCTTGGATCGCACAATCCCCATAATATGGTTAGAGCCACGCTTCAGGGTCTTCGGGCCCTGCGCAACGCCGAGGCGGTAGCTGCTGAACGGGGGATACCTATCGAGCGTATACGTAAGGCTGAAAGGTCACAGTGAACATGGCCAAGGAATTGAAAGTGACACAGGTGCGCAGTATGATCGGTCGTCTTCCTAAGCATCGGCGAACCATACGTGCCTTGGGACTGACCAAGATTAACAAGACTGTTATCCATAAAGATACTCCGGAAATCAGGGGGATGATTAACCAAGTCGCTCATTTGATTAAGGTTGAGGAGAAGTCCTGATGCGTCTTCATGAACTGAAACCGCCAGCCGGATCCCGAAAGAGCCGCCGCAGAGTCGGCCGAGGAAGCGGCTCCGGGCTGGGGAAGACCTGCGGGCGAGGCCACAAAGGATACAAATCTCGCTCTGGCGGTAAGGTCAGCCCCGGTTATGAGGGCGGCCAGATGCCGTTGCAGCGGCGGGTGCCCAAAAGGGGCTTCACGAATATCTTTAAGAAAAATTTCTCCCTGATTAATCTGAGGGACCTGGCCAGATTTGAAACAGGCAGCGTGATTGACCCGGAAGGCTTGGCCGCGGCGGGATTGATCAAGAAGTCTAGTCAGAAAGTCAAACTCTTGGGTCAAGGAAAGTTAGATCACCCTTTAACCCTTAAGATCCATGGCGCGTCAGCCGGCGCCAAGGCGGCGGTTGAAGCTGCCGGGGGACAGATCGAGATTCTAGCCGGGTAAGATTGTGATCGGTGGATTCCAAAATATTTTTCGCATTAAGGAGCTTAAGTCACGGGTCCTTTTTACCCTGGCTATCCTGGCCGTTTATCGCCTCGGGGTGTTTGTTCCTACTCCCGGGGTGGATACAGAGGTTCTGGCCACTTTCTTCGAACGCGCCAACATCCTTGGTCTTTTGGACATGTTTGCCGGCGGGGCCTGGAGACGGTTCTCTGTGTTTGCCCTTGGCATCATGCCTTACATCTCGGCCTCGATCATCCTTGAGCTTTTAACCGTTGTTATTCCTCATCTGGAGCGCTTGAAGAAGGAGGGTGAGGCTGGCCGGAAGAAAATCACTCAGTATGCCCGTTACGGAACGATTCTTATTTCCGTTGTTCAGGGTTTTGCCATTGCCGTCGGGCTTGAGAGCATGACCGGACCGGATGGGTCCATGGTGGTTCTGGATCCGGGCTGGTCCTTTCGGCTCATGACTGTAATAACCCTGACTTCAGGGACCGCTTTCATCATGTGGCTGGGCGAACGGATCACCGAACGTGGCATTGGCAATGGGATTTCAATTATCATCTTTGCTGGCATCATCGCTCGATTTCCAGAAGCGCTTGTCAAGCTCTTTCAGCTCCTCAGAACCGGTGAGATAGGTCCGATCCTTGTCCTGGGGCTGGGGATTTTTGCAGTTGCGGTTGTGGGAGCCATAGTATTTTGTGAGCGGGGCCAACGTCGCATTCCGGTGCAGTATGCGAAGCGGGTGGTTGGCCGTCGCGTGTATGGCGGGCAGAATACTCACCTGCCTCTAAAGATAAACTCATCCGGCGTCATCCCCCCGATTTTTGCCTCGTCTATCCTGATGTTCCCGGCCACGATCGCTCAATTTATCCCTCTGCCTTACATGGATAGAGTTTCAAACATACTTAACCCCGGGGCCATCCTTTACAACCTCCTGTTTGTGGGCTTTATCTTTTTCTTCTGTTACTTTTACACGGCGGTGACCTTTAATCCGGTGGATGTGGCGGAGAATATCAATAAACAGGGAGGGTCTATTCCGGGCATCAGGGCGGGCAAGCCGACGGCGCAGTATATTGACCGTGTGTTGACCCGCATTACCTTTGGCGGCGCCGTTTATGTCTCGATTATTTGTGTTTTACCAGCCATATTAATTCAGCAGTTCGACGTTCCCTTTTATTTTGGGGGAACCGGGCTCCTGATCGTGGTTGGCGTTGCGCTCGATACGGTCGGACAGATCGAAACCCATATGCTGACTCGTCATTATGAAGGGTTTTTAAAGAAGGGTATGGCCGGACGACTTCGGCGTTAAATCAATTTGAAAATAAAGTGAGGGTTGTTTTGTGAATATGGTGCTGCTCGGTCCTCCTGGTGCCGGTAAAGGTACACAGGCCAAGATGCTGATCGAGAAATACGGTATCCCCCAGATTTCCACAGGCGACATTCTTCGGGAAAACCTGAAAAATCAGACTGAATTGGGAATGCAAGCCAAGAAATACATGGATGCGGGGAAGCTGGTTCCGGATGAGGTCGTCATCGGTATTATTGATAATCGGCTGAAGGAGAATGATTGCCAGAAAGGTTACATGCTGGATGGCTTCCCCCGGACGGTGGCCCAGGCGGAAGCGCTTGACAAGATTTTGTCCAGCCGAAATTCGGGGATTGATCATGTCATCAGCATTGATGTTCCCAGGGAAGACCTCCTGGCTCGCCTGACCGGACGGCGGACCTGCCGCCAGTGTGGCCAGGGCTATCATGTTATCTTCGATCCGCCTAAAAAGGAAGGCGTGTGTGATAAATGCAGCGGGGAGCTTTACCAGCGGGATGACGACAATGAGGCTACGGTCGCTTCGCGTCTTGAGGTTTACGCCAACCAGACCCAGCCACTCATTGATTACTACCAAAATAAGGGACTTCTAAGACCCGTCAACGGTCAGGGGAAGATTCAGGAGATTTTTGATCGAATTGTCGGCGTTCTGGAGTAGCGTTTAGATTCAGTCCCGCATGGAGATAGATGATGAAAGTCAGGTCCTCAGTTAAAAAAATGTGCAACAAATGTAAGATCGTCCGGCGAAAAAATGTGGTGCGGGTCATCTGTGAAAACCCGAAGCACAAGCAGCGGCAAGGTTAACCATATCAGGAGGGATTGAAGTTGGTCAGAATCGCGGGTGTTGATTTACCGAAAAATAAACGGGTCGAGGTGGGGTTGACCTACATTTACGGCATTGGGAGGTCCACTTCTCAGAAGATCCTCTCCCAGGCTGAAGTAAACTGGGATACGAAAACGGATTTGCTGACCGAACAGGAGGTCACCAAGATCAGAATGATTATTGATAGTGATGTCAAGGTCGAAGGTGATCGCAGGCGGGAGGTGACCACGAACATCAAACGCTTGATGGACCTGGGCGCCTATCGGGGGCTTAGGCACCGGAAATCCTTGCCGGTACGGGGTCAAAGGACGCACACCAATGCCCGAACTCGAAAGGGACCTCGTCGCTCGGTGGTCGGCCGGAGAAAGAAGTAGAGCTTAGGGAGAGGTATGGCCAAGACAAGAAAAAAGGGTCAGAGGAAAAAAGAAAAAAAGAATATTCCGAATGGAGTGGCTCACATCCAATCCACCTTTAATAATACCATTGTCACCTTTACCGATATGAACGGGAACACCGTGGCCTGGTCCAGCGGTGGCACCCAAGGGTTCAAGGGCTCTCGGAAGTCCACTCCTTTTGCAGCCCAGCTCGCGGCGCAGGATGCGGGCCGAAAGGCCATGGAGCATGGCATGAGATCGGTTGAGGTCTATATTAAAGGACCCGGGCCGGGCCGGGAGGCTGCCTTGCGGGCCTTGCAGGTTGTCGGGTTGACGGTGAGTGTCATCCGGGATGTAACTCCCATCCCCCATAATGGCTGTCGGCCACCGAAACGTCGGCGCGTATAAGAAGGACTTTAGCAACGGAGGTTTGTGATTTGGCCAGATATACTGGTTCAGTCTGTCGGCTTTGCCGGCGTGAAAGTATGAAATTATTCCTGAAGGGCGATCGGTGTTACTCTGATAAATGTGCCTATGAGCGGCGCAGTTACCCACCCGGAATGCATGCTCAGCGACGACGAAAGGTTTCCGATTATGGGGTTCAGCTCAGGGAAAAGCAAAAGGTTAAGAGGATGTATGGCCTTCAGGAAAAACAGTTTCGGTCTTACTTTACCAAAGCGGAACGTCAGAAAGGTATTACCGGGACCAACCTGCTCATCCTCCTTGAACGGAGATTAGACAATGTTGTATATCGTCTCGGTTATGCTTCCTCAAGAAGTCAGGCCCGTCAGCTAGTAACCCACAAACATCTCACGGTCAATAGCCGGAGTGTCAATATACCATCCTACCTCATCAAACAGGGGGACATAGTGGTCTTAAAAGAAAAAAGCCGCCAACTGGGGCAGATTCAGGAATCACTTACAGCGGTGGCTCGTCGGGGAATACCACAATGGCTTGAACTGGACAAAGACAGTTTTAGTGGGGTAATCAAGGCCTTACCCACACGGGAAGATTTGACTATGCCTATAGAGGAGCAACTCATTGTCGAGTTATATTCCAAATAATCTTGGGTTCTTTAGCTTCTTGGTTAAGTGAGGAAAGGCCATGTATAAAAATTGGAGAGAATTGATTATGCCGAAAAAGGTCGAGGTTGATTCAGAAAGTCAAGATCCGTTTTTTGGCAAATTTGTCTGCGAACCCTTGGAACGGGGATTTGGTATTACTTTAGGCAACGCCCTCCGGCGGATACTCCTATCCTCCCTCCAGGGTGCGGCTATTGTATCGGTTAGAATCGAGAACATCCTGCATGAATTCAGCTCCATACCGGGTGTCGTCGAAGACGTAGCCGACATCATCCTTAACCTCAAGGAGGTCCGGTTTAAACTCCACTCAGACAAACCGAAAACGATCACCATTGAGGTGGAAGGAGAAAAGGTCGTAACCGCCGAGGACATTATAACTGACGATCAGCTTGAAGTACTTAATCCCGAGCACCATATCGCAACCTTATCCAAGGGCGGGTCTCTAAAAATAGAAATGCTCGTTAAGATGGGTAAAGGCTATCAGCCGGCAGATAGGGAAGAAATCAAAGACGAGCCTGTCGATACGATTCCGGTTGACGCGATTTTTTCACCCGTCCGCAAAGTTAATTATGTGGTGACCAATGCCCGGGTCGGCCAGCGTACCGATTACGATAAACTGACTTTGGAAGTTTGGACGGATGGCAGTGTGCTCCCTCGGGACTCTGTGGCTTACGCCGCCAAGATACTCAAAGAGCAGTTGAGTATATTCATCAATTTCGAAGAAGAGGAAGAGCCGGCTGAAGTCGAAGAGACCAAACTTGAAGAAACCTTCAATGAGAACCTTTTTAGAAGCGTGGATGAACTCGAACTTTCCGTCCGTTCGGCCAATTGTCTCAAGAACGCCGATATTCATCTTATAGGCGAACTGGTCCAAAAAAGCGATCAGGAGATGCTGAAGACCAAAAACTTTGGTCGAAAATCCCTGAATGAAATAAAGGAAATCCTGAGTCAAATGGGCTTAAGCCTCGGCCTGAAGGTGGAAAACTTCCCCAGTCGTGAAGAAATAAAAAGAATGAAAGAAATGAAGGAAAAGGCGACATGAGACATCGCAAGGCCGGAGTTAAATTAAATCGAACGGCAAGCCATCGCAAGGCGATGTTCCGTAACATGGTCACCAGCTTGTTCGAGCATGAGAGCATCGTAACTACGCATGCCAAAGCAAAGGCCTTGCGGCCTCTGGCAGACAAAATGATCACCCTGGCAAAAAGGGGTGACCTCCATTCCAGGCGGCAGGTCCTTGCCATTCTGACTAAAAAGTCAGTCACACATAAGCTGTTTTCCGATATCAAAGACCGATATATGGACATTAGCAGCGGATACACCACTCTGGCCAAGCTTGGTCCCCGCCGCGGAGATGCAGCACCTTTAGCGGTCATGGCGCTGGTTGTTCCAGAGGAAACCGCTAAAAAGAAAAAGAAATCCCGCAAGAAAGCGGCCGCCTCAAAAAAAGAAGCCGTCAAGGCTGAAGACTCCACTGCCTCTGAGCCTGAAACCGGCGAAGAAAACTGATTTTCAGTGAAAGCCAAAAAATAGAGGGAATCAGTTTTCGAGCGATATCAGGCCTCCATCTTAGCCTCCCTATTGAATTTCTTTTGATAAAATTTATAAAATGATTTGCGCCCCTGAGCTGCCAGCCAATTACAGTTAATGTCATTAGTATATTCCGATTAAAATGATTGCACGGGTCTATGCCTTCGTGGCGTTGTGCAGGGTAAAGTGGTTTTTAATAGTCGCCTCCACTCAAGGTTCCAATCGGTAAATTATGTTGACAGTTCCTCCAGAGGAGCACCATCTGAAGAAATAAATTGAGGCAAAATCTGCCTGAAGAGTGAATTCATCAGCAATCCTTAACCGGTGTCTTTTCTAACGGCTATGAAGAATTATTTTTCCGCTTGAGTGAACAAGGGAGTATCAAGATTGAGATTATTTCACCGAGCCTGTTCAGAGCGCATGCGAGGGGTTCGTAGTGACATGACATTGATATTATTATAAAATATCATCAGGAGGGTCAGGGCGGCCAGGTAATTTTAACCTTTTTAATGAGGAATGTAATTTTATTTATTGTTTTAATATTGAAGAAAAATCTATTGATTTTGGACCGTATCTTGCACATTTTCTCAGTGAAAAGGAGGACGGCTGGATGTCGAATTTTCTTGATTTTACTCTTAAGCGCGATGAGTTTAACCGGGAAGAAGCGAACTCTCGCTCAGATTTGCGCTTTAAAAAATCAGATCATCTGTCCGAATCAATATTTAGCAGTGTCTTCGAGTCAATTCCCACCCTGATGTCTCAAAAAATGCAGAGACGCTTTTCCCGCCGTTTGAAATACCTGCTGGATCAGCTAGAAAAATGAATAGATTGGTCTTGAAAATGCCTGCGAGCGCATTCCCCGCAGCTTGCTGCGGGGTTAGCGAGCGAAATTAAAATGGTCCAACTTACCTTACATTTGGAAGATTCCCTGCTGCTTGCAGCAGGGAGCTTCAAATAACGTTCTGAAGGCCCTAACTATTCGCCCCGTTTCTGAAATCCAGGTTTTTCCTGAAGGACGATCCTCGAGATTAAACTTGTGAGCTTAACGTACGGCTCGAACATTCAATCCATTTTTTCGATGCGCTTTCCGGATTTTTCCCGAGGTAAAGTCGGCGTAATAGGCTTCGGATGAAAACAAATCCCGACGCGAAGACCAGCACCAGGGTTGTGGATATTTAAAGATCTGAGGCGGCAGGGTCGGAACAAAGTTCGGATTAAAAAGGGACTTCAGTTCTTTGGGGCTGGGGAGCCGCCAATCCTGATAACCACCCAGCTTGAGGTTCAGGCAGTAGGCCCTGGCTTCATCCCAGGTCAGGGCCTGTGAATAATTATTCCATGTCTTTACCTCCCAAAACAGGCCCGTTTGTGTATCCAGCACCGCCCAGTCGCCTTGGGGGACAAAACGGTTGAGGTCTGGAGACCGCGAAAATTTAGGGGCGCAGCCGATCAAGAGGCAGGTGATCAGCGGAATCCAAGCAAGGCTGAGGATTCTTAACCAGCCGCCAGAAAAAAAATGCGCTTGCATGATTAACCATTTCCCTCATGGCCCTAAAGTTCGATTTTAAGGGCCTTTGTCCCAATTATTTCCCTTAGAGGCCAGGTTGAAAAGCTCTTCAGCCTTATAAGAACTGCGGACATAAGGCCCGCTGGCCACGCTGCTAAAACCTCTAGCTTGGGCCTGTGTTTTCAGCTCGTCAAATTCCTCGGGCGGGACATAGCGCACCACAGGGTGGTGTTTCTCGGACGGCGCCAGATATTGGCCCAGTGTGAGCAGTTCGCAGCCGACAGCTCTCAGGCCGTCCATCGTCTCAAGAATCTCGTCCCGCGTCTCACCCAGGCCAAGCATCATCCCGGATTTAGTCACCGGCCTCGGCCGGAAAGCATCCGCCTTGGCCAGCAGATCAAGGGAGCGGCGGTAGTCGGCCTGGGGCCGGACTTCAGGATAGAGCCGCGACACGGTTTCGATATTGTGATTGAACACATCCGGCTGGATTTCAAGGACCGTCGTTTGGGCGGCCTTGCTGCCTCCAAGGTCCGAGACAAGGACCTCGATCCGTACATCTGGACATCGGGTTCGTAAAGCGGAAACGGTTCTGGCCACATGCTCAGCGCCACCGTCATCCAGATCGTCTCGGGTGACCATGGTCAGGACACAGAAGGTGAGTCCCATCCGGGCCACAGCTTCAGCGATTCGATCTGGTTCTGTCCTTTGTGGCGGCGCCATTTTTCCTTTTCCCACAGCGCAGAAGGTGCAGCGCCTGGTGCAGTTTGGCCCGAGCAGAAGGAAGGTAGCCGTCCCCCGGCCAAAACACTCGCTCTGGTTGGGGCATTGAGCTGCCTGGCAGACGGTGTGCAGGGATAGGTCTTGCAGCAGCTCCGATACATGCGATGTTAAACCTGGCCGCGGGATCCTTCGGCTCAGCCAGCGCGGTTTAGGTGTTTTACGGCTCATATCTCCTTCCTGCCTCTTGCGCTAGTGGGAGCGACCAGGGGGAGAAGTCAAGGTTAAAAAGACGCTCGAAGTGATGGATCATCTGATTTCGTAGTCTGGTCGGACTGACCGGCGAGCCAAGCAAGCGGGCTATTGAGGTCATCTTGACCCCGGTCATGCCGCAAGGGTTGATCAATTCAAAATGAGACAGCTCCGGATCGTAGTTCAAGGCCAGGCCGTGGAAGGTTATCCAGCGCCGGACAGCCACGCCGATGGAGGCGATCTTTTCTTTTCTAACCCATACGCCGGGAAGGTTTTCCTTTCGGCCGGCTTCCAGCCCGAAGTCGCGTAAGGTCGAGATAATGACTTCTTCGAGCAGATTTATGAATCTGGCCACGCCCAGTTTCAAATTTCGCAGGTTGAAGATAGGATAGGCCAGCAACTGGCCCGGCCCATGATAAGTCACCAGGCCGCCTCGCTCAACGCGGTGAACATCAATATTCCTGGCGTGCAGGGTTTTTTCGGGAATGAGGATATCATCGAATCTGGCCCGGTAACCCAGGGTCAGGACCGGATCGTGTTCCACCAGGATCAGGACTTCAGGGAGAAGCTCACGTTGTTTGGCTTGAATCAGTTCCCGCATCAAGGCCAATGCCTCGGTATAAGGCAGATGATCCAGATTGAGTAAGCGAGCCAAGGTCATGCGCCAAAGGTAACAAAGGAACCGGGAGGCTGTCAACCACGGGCGGGCAGACGGAGCAGCGCCAGGGAACTTAAAGCCATGATGAAGGCCAGGGTCAGGGCCGTTTGGCCCGGCCCCACGACCGGTACCAGGATCAGGCCGCAGATTAAGGCCCCGATCAGACCGCCGCCAGTCTCAGCCAGCCTTAGACCGGCCGAGGTGTGAACCACACTAGGTTCGGAAGGCTCGCCAAAAAAGAGGGTTAAAACCAGGCTAAGCTTAAGGCTGGTGACCAGACCGGTTCCAAAGATGAGTAGATAGATATGTTCTGGTAATACCCCCCAGACTGTCAAAGCCGAGGCCGCGGCCAGTAATGACAGGAAAATCCCCAGCGGGAACAAGACTAAGCCGGGAGGGGCCCCGGTGATCCTTAAAAACCAGCCTGCCAGGCCGCCAGCGGTCAAGCCACCAGTATACAGAAGCATGAGCAGGCCGATCTGGCCGAAGATTGTCCCATATTTATTCTGGAAAAGAAAAACGAGAATTATGAGCAGGCTCATGCCCAGCCCGCCGGTGATGACGCTCGTCCAGGTCGCTATCCTGGCCTGACCCGGCCGAATCAAGATTACCAGGAAAATCACGGCCAGCAGCCCTGCGGCCCATGATCCCCAGGTATTCACCTTCCTGAGATGCCTTAAAATTACTCGGGTCCAGCGGGATTCAGGCCGGTTCTCCCATAAAAGCAAGCGCATGAGATAACTGAGCGGTCGGGCGTCTGTGTTGAAAGACTCAGCCGTTTCGCCAGGTAAAGCTTTATTTTCGGGAAGGCCTTCAGCGGGAAAGAACGTGGCCAGAGCGCGGGGGGTGAGGTAAGGTGAATCAAAGCCCTGCCGAATATAACGCCTGGCCAAGATTTGCGGGTCATTAGTAATTACGCCAGGGGCGCTTGCGGCGAAGATGTAGTGAGGCCGACCGGGCGGGACGAGGACATGAGGAAAGGTTTTTTTTACGGTTCTGACCAGTGCGCGGCCATAAGGGAGCTCATCATGGCTCCAGTAATTTTTGAGTCTGCCTAGGCTGGCAATCATGACTCCTTCAGGAGCGAGCCTTTGTTTTACCTCCTGAAAGAATTCAAGAGTATAAAACCTGTTGCTCCGGGCGGTAGCGGGACTCATGGCATTGATCACTATTAGATCAAACGGGGGCTCCGTGGTGATAGTAAGGTAACGCCTGAAGTCCTCACTGATGATGGTCAGGCGTGGATCCTTCAGGTCTTGCGCCAGAGACGGGGTCAGATGATCGCTTATCAAGCCGGTCGCAGCAGGGTCCAGTCCAACGTAGACCAGCCGTTTGACTTTTTGCTTGAGTAGTTCGTGGATGAAGCCGGCGGGTCCCTGGCCCGCGAGTAGGACTCGATCAAATCTTGGGGCCTCGGTGAGGAAGAGAAGGGATTCTACCTGAAAGTGTTGATGATCAGGCCAGGAGAAGGACAGGGTTTGGTTGTGGAAAAGGGCTGTTGCTTCACCCCGGCGGGCCAGGGCCAGATGCTGGTAAGGGGAATTTTTGGCGGCCAACAGGGTATGGAAGGGGTTTGATCGAGTGAAGCGGGCTGTCTCTGCAGTCTGATGAAGCCAGGCCAGAAGACCGGAAAAGTAGATGCCGGTCCCCATCAACAGAACCACTGAAACGAGAAGAACACGGCCGGCTGCTTTTTTAGGCAAGGCCACAGCCTGGGCAAGAATCATGACCCCGCTCATCAGCGCCAGGACCTGGACAGGGTTGGCGCGGTCTGCCAGGAAGAGGGCGTATAAAAGAAGACCCAGACATGAACCGGCGGATTCAATCCAAAAAATAGCTGCAAAGCCCGCGAGCCCTGTCTTCTTTCGGGCTTGGTCGCCCTGCAAAAGGTAAATCCAGGCCAGAACGGAAAGTGCGCCGAAAAAGAAAGAGGCCGGGAGAGTCAGAGTCGCGATTTTAAAGAGGATGTAGCTTAAAGGGACAGCTTCTCCCGGTCGGGACAGGTCTTCGGGATAGGGCGCAAGATAAGTGTAGGCCAGAAGAAAGGCCAGAACGAGGAGCCAGGCCAGGGGTAAAAACGTCCACCAGCTTTTTAAACTGCGGACACCTGGCCGGATCAGGAGCAAGGCAGCGGTCCCCAGGAAGACCCCGGCTAACCATCCCGCCAGAACCAGCGGGATAATCAATTCAATACCGTTAAAAGCGACCAGCATCTGGCGCATGAAAACAACCTCAGCCACCAGTGCCAGAGCCCCAACCGCTCCAACCAGAAACAGGAAAAAACTTCGGTTCAACTTCAACCTTCGAGTCTTAGCGTTTTATCTCAGATTTGCACGCGTCGGATATTAGAAAAAACTGTCCGGGAGAAAACATGGTCGCCCGGCAGCGAATTACCTTTTTTCTTCAAAAATGATGTAATCCTGCTGGTACTTTTTTTTAATCCCCTGAGCTGTTTTTTTAGCTTCAGCAAAAGAGCGATAAGGGCCCAGACGGACGCGGTGAAAAAGACCTTGGTCCGGGATGGGGCGGCTGTTGATGTAGGCCCTGTAACCACGCTGGGAAAAAAGATCTCTGAACTTCTCAGCGGTGGAAAGGCGCCGAACCGCTATGACCTGGACTGCATATTGGCGTTCTTTCTTTTTTATCGAAGGTGGCGGGGACGCGGGCTGGGTTGCTTCAGGCCTGGCGGCCCGCGGTTTTGCCACAGCTGGTACTGGTCTATGAGTTTTTTCCTGGATCATTGAGGCGGCAATCTTTCTTTGCCGTTCCTTGAAATACAAAGGCCGACCGCCTAACTCGATGGCCCGGTTGATCCTTTTTAATGCTTCGATTTTTTCACCCCGGGCCAGATGGATTTCCGCCAGGGTGTCCCAGTATCTGGGTTGGTCAGGCTGGAGGATCAGGGCTCGTTCAATGAGTTGCAGGGCTATATCGAGGCTTCGTCTTTTTTCAGCCAGAGCCCGGGCCAGGTTATTCATGATGTCCGGATCATCAGGAGTCTGGACCAGGGCCTCACTGTAAGCCTCGATGGCCTCTTCGTATTGTTTGTTTTCAAGGTAAGCCTGGCCAAGGTTCTTGTAGGCGCCCGGATATTTGGGGTCGAGCGCGGTCAGGGCCTTAAAGACTTGAATGGCCTTGGCGGGCTGACCGAGTTTTTCATAACCCAGGCCCAGGTAATTGTAAGCCCTGCAATGATCTGGGTTCAGGGAAACATCTATCTCCAGGGCCTCGACGGCTTCCTGGTACTGCTGGGATTCGAATTGACGTATGCCTCGATCGAAATACTGGTTGTCTATGTAGTAGAGAATAGCAAAACCCTGAGGCGTTTTAAATGCCCGGCTGAACTGGCTTGGATTGAGACGACCCAGGATTTCACGGTGCGGAGAATCAAGCTCCCAGATTATAACCAGTCCCATGTGCCCGTATTTTTTTGCGCTTGAGTGAATGGAATACTGCTGGGCCAGTTTTGCAAAGTTGGCGCCCTTGGTTAACTGGAGGTGTATTTTTTCAGCCTCATCTTTGGTCTTGACCAGGATTATCCTGGCGGGAACGACCACCGGCCGTTTTTTTATTGTGATTTGCTTCTTCCCGACACAGCCTGCCGCGAAAACCAGCACTCCGGCCATTATAACCGATACAGGCAAATAAAGATAAAGACGCTTGAAGGCAAATGGAGTTAAAGAAACGTGATTTTTGACAAGGTGCAAAATTATACTTGTGCGGTAAATTTGTTTCATAGGGTGGAAATGCAGTTGATCGCGGGCCTGAAAATTTTTATTTTTTTTATCATACCAAAACCCCGCTTAAAAATCGGAATGATCGTCTACAAGGGATGAGGATAAATATTTTAAAGGATTTTCTCCTTTTTATTCACGGTCTTGGCCTCATCGTCCAGGAAAGACTGAGCCGCCTTAGTTCAAGTTCGGTTAAATGGATAAGCAGGCCGGGCCGGCTTGGGACGGGGTGGGGGCTCCGCCTCTTGCAGCGGCGGCCGCTCCTTTTTTAACCTGGACTCCGATTCGGTCTGCAGGGACTTGATCAGGGCTTCCTGCGCTCGAAGCCTGGATTTAATATCCTCTAGTTCTTTTTCCAAGGATTTGATCTTAACCTCCAGATCAGTGACTTTTAACGGTTCGAGTCCTGGGACGCTCGCCTGCTCTCCGGTTGTCTCAGGGGGTTCTGAAGAGGACTTCACTTCTTCCTGTAAGGGCAGAGCAGGGGCGGCCGGCGGCTGTATGACCTTGGGTGAACCAGAGACCTCACCCGCTTTTTTCTCAGCTTCGAGAAGGGTGGCTTTTGGTGTTGAGGTCAATTCTGAGGCCGGTTCGACCGTCCCCACTATCCGGCTGATGGGTAGAGCCACCGGTTCATCCTGAGCTTCCAAGGCGCTGAGGCCGATGGTAGACGCCAGGATCAGAAACAGGGCCCAATAAAAATAACCGAAATGGGTTTGGTGGTGTTTTTTGAAGACGATCCGTACCTGGAGAATGAGCATTAACAGGATACCCAGAGGCAGTATGACCTCGCCGAGCAGATAGCCGGACCTGAGAAAGATAGGCCAACCTTTCATGAAAGACGGCCCAAGGATAATCTCATCTAACTTCGTCTCTCCCAGGATCAGTGAAAAAACCGGCGCCAGGGCGACGTACAAGATCAGAAGGCTCAAAATGAGAGGCAGCCAGGCCATCCTGGACCAGAGGAGCCAGATACCCAGAAAGATCGCGATCAGAGCCAGGAGAAAAAAGAGGGGCCATACCAGTTCCGCGCTCAGCGTCCAGGGAGCCGCAACACCTGCTTGAATAAATTTAATCTGAGGCCAGGCAAGGATCAGGCCAAGGAACACAGCCGCGAGGCCGGCCTTGGCTTCTAGAGAAGTGCTTTTCCATAGGACGCCGACCAAAGCGAAGCAGACGATGACCGCGGCTGCAACTTCCAGTCTAAAATCAGAAGCCTTAAGGAGCACGTCGGCTAAAAGACCCAGCATAGCCAGCCCCAAACCGGCCAGGAGGATGTACAAGAGGACCGATGAGGCCGTTCTGATTCTTCTTTCGGTCTTGGCTTCCTTTTCATAAAAAGGCTGAAAATCCGCCCTGACATCCTCGGGCGAGGCCGATGGTCGTTCAACCTTGACTTTATCCGCTTGCCGGGGCTCAGCCAGATCGTGCTCGCCTCCTTCGATTTGAGCTTCCTGGTCCTCTGGCGGTGTTTCAGAAGCGGCGAACCCGGTCTTTTTTTCTTCTTCCTTTTTGTCGTCGCTCATATCCTCTCCTTAAGAATATTCTTCTCTAAAAGATAAGTTATCATCTTAAACTAATTCTCTCAATGGAAATTCATGCAAAGAGACAATGATAGATGTTTTATCTTTTCTTGGCATTTAAATGCAGGGGTGTTATTTTAATAGCAATTGGATCAGAACCCGTACTTTTCCATGATAGGCCTATCAGGCCCTTTTCAAAGGCAGGTTCTGATAAATAGGTTCAAGGATCAGGTTTTTCGCCCAGGACGAATCTCTCCGGAAGATTCGGCGCCAAACTAGATTCAAGAAAAAAAGGGTCGTTTACTGTTTTCGCGAGCGCAGCGAAGTAAAACTGCCACTTCTCATATGGTATTGCTTTCACGTTTCGCTCGCCGTAAAGAAGGCGTTTGGAATAGTACCTTTCCAAAGGGAAGTTTAAAAACTTTATAAAATGAGACAAGTTAAGGTTCAAATGACTAATCGGCTGAACTGGCTCGCGGCTCGCTGGCAGTTCAATGAACATCTCTATATTTCTATCATCGCCATTCTAATAGGTGTCCTGGGCGGTTATGGGGCAGTGCTTTTTCGATACGCCATCGTCTTTTTTCAGGCCGTCTTTTATGGCAATACTCAGGATTTTATTAAGATTAGCCAGGAGATTCCCTGGTATGTGAAGCTGGTTATTCCAGCCGTGGGCGGAGGCCTGGTGGGGCCGATTATTTATTTCCTGGCGCGCGAAGCCAAAGGTCATGGTGTGCCTGAAGTTATGGAAGCCGTGGCCATGCGAGGCGGACATATCCGCCCCCGGGTCACCGCGGTCAAGATCGCGGCCTCAGCCATATCAATCGGCTGCGGCGGTTCGGTTGGCCGGGAAGGGCCTATTGTCCAGATTGGTTCGGCCGTGGGATCAACCGTGGGACAAATCCTCAAGGTCTCCCAGGATCGGATGAGGACCCTGGTCGGCTGTGGAGCCGCGGCGGGGATTGCGGCCACCTTCAACGCTCCGATCGCCGGTGTGCTTTTCGCACTCGAAATCCTTTTAGGCGAGTTCGGTGTGACGACCTTCAGTCCCATTGTTCTTTCCAGCGTCACGGCCACGGTCATCTCCCGCCATTATTTTGGCGATTATCCAGCCTTGATCGTGCCCGTTTACGACATGGTCTCGGTTTGGGAGTTTTTTCTTTATGCCGCGCTGGGTATTATTGTCGGCCTGGTAGCCCTGCTTTTCGTAACCACCTTGTACCGGACCGAAGACCTTTTTAAGGCTATCCCCATACCGGAATATATCAAACCTGTTCTGGGCGGTCTGGCCATGGGGGTAATGATTATCTACCTGCCTCAGACCTTTGGGGTGGGATACGGAGCGATTGATCTTGCCTTGACCGAACGAATGACGATTTGGATACTACTCATACTTATCTTTGCCAAGATCGCGGCGACCTCAATCACTATTGGCGGAGGAATGTCCGGGGGCATCTTTGCTCCGTCTCTATTTATTGGCGCCATGACCGGAGGATTTTTCGGATCAGTGACTCATGCCTTGCTGCCTGGCCTGACCGCTTCATCAGGAGCTTACGCCCTGGTGGGCATGGGTGGCCTGGTTGCGGCCGCCACCCACGCCCCGATCACGGCTATTCTCATCATCTTCGAGCTGACTTCCGAGTACACGATCATCCTGCCGCTGATGATCACCTGTATTACCGCCACCTTGCTGGCCACTTTTCTGAAAAAAGGTAATATTTATACGCTCAAATTGATCCGGCGGGGAATCGTGCTTCATCGCGGACGCGAACAGAGTATTCTTCAAAATATCCTGGTTAGTGAAGTCATGCGGCCTGAGGTCCGGTTTGTCAAAGAGAATACGTTCCTGACTGATGTCATCAAGGCTTTCCAGGACTATAACGTCTCTTATCTCGAGGTAGTTGACGAAAATGATGAACTTTCCGGGATCATTTCTTTCCGGGATATTCGCCAGGTCATGCAGGAGCAGCAGCTAGGACACCTGCTTATCGCCAAGGACGTGGCCACCAGCCCTGTCGTAACCGTGACACCGGATGAAAACATCGAAGCTGTCTTGCGGAAGATGGGCCTGACGGGTGTCAGCCAGCTCCCGGTTGTAGATCGGCATTCCCCCGATCGGGTCATCGGTGTCATCCATCACAAGGATGTCACTGCCGCCTATAACAGGACCGCCTTGGCCATGGAGACAGAGAGCTAGAATCTGCCGCTTGATTCAACAGAGTGGAATGACCAAAAGTTTAGATAAAAA
>JAFDHD010000044.1 GCA_019308995.1 Deltaproteobacteria bacterium
GAGCCCGGCCAGGTTGATCTCAGGGGGTTCATCAGCAGCCAGTTGTGAAACCAGCTTTCCTGTTACCGGTCCCAGGGCCATCCCTATCGTTGCATGCCCGGTCGCCAGGATCAGGTTTTTATACTTGCTGGAGCGTCCGATGATTGGCAGGCCGTCAGGCAGGCAGGGACGAAAACCGCGCCAGATTTCGACTGGCGGCAGGTCCTCGGTAACAGGAAGGTATTTGCTGGCCCGGTTCATAATCGCCTTGACTCGCCGCTGGTTGATGGACTGATCACGACCGGCCAGTTCAAGCGTTCCGGCAAAGCGAACCATCTCGCCCAGAGGAGAAACAGCCACTGCGGCCTCAGTAAGCAGGAGCGGGACAGACGGTGAAGTCTCGGATCGCTCAAAAGTCAGGCTATACCCCTTAGCAGGTTGAATAGGCAGCTGGATTCCCAGGTTTCTTACCAGGTCAGGCGACCAGGCCCCGCTGGCCAGGACGACCTGTTTCGGCTGAAATTCTCCCTGTGTTGTATTAACCGTCAAAATCCTGGCAGAAGCAGCCTCAAACCTCAGCACTTCGGTCGAGGTTTGGATATCAACTCCCATGTTTTTTATGACCCGGCTAAGCTGAACCACGAAATCGGCCGGGATCAGGTGAGCATCCTTGGGGAAATAGAGCCCGCCGATGACACTGGGCAGGATATTAAGCTCAATATTCCTGATCTCAGGAAAGGTTAATATTTCACATTCGATTCCAAACTCTCGCATCAGATCCGCTTCAGTATGGGCCTCCTGAAAACCCCGGCCGGTATTATAAAGCTTAAGAAGACCTTTTTCTTGATAACCGAAGCTCAAACCTTCGAGCGCGGCCAGTTCATTGTAAAGCTCCACACTCAGGCGGCTCAGGTCGCGAAGCAGGTGCATGGAGCGGCGTACCCGGTCCCACTGACAGGCGGCGCGAAATTTCCAGAGCCATGAAATGAGTTCGAGGCTGAAACGCGGCTTGATGTGGAAAGGGCTTTCCGGGTCCAGGAGCCATTTAAGTCCTTGACCCAGCGCTCCCGGGGCGGACAGCGGTATAATATGGCTGGGCAGGATGAATCCGGCATTGCCATATGAGGCCCCGCCACAAATTTCATCTGCCTCGACCAGTGTTACCTGCTGACCCTGCCGGGCAAGGTAATAGGCCGCGGACACACCAATCACCCCGCCACCGATCACAAGAACGTCTTCCTGAAATGTCATAACCGGTATCTCTTATCTGGCCTGACTGAGGCCTGTTCATATCTGTATTCAGGAATGTTCACGCCTTTTCAGGCACAACCAAGGATGAAAACCGTTATTTTCGGGTATATGACAGAAAGTTACACCGTCATTCCCGCGCAAGCAGGAATCCAGATATCTTGGAAAAAAGACTGAAAGGAATATAATTTTAGGTCTGATTTTGGAAATATCCTCTTGTTGCTGACGCAACCCCGACAACCTGGTGGTTGTCAGGGCCACCCGCCAAATACCATTATACCATTTAAGGAGTGACTAAAACGATTTATAAGGCAGAAGGAAAATCCCCCTCAATCCCCCTTTAAAAAAGGGGGAGTTTTCTTACTGCCTCTGGCCTAGTCTCCTGCTGGAAATATCTTTTCCTTTGTTCCCCCCTTTACTAAAGGGAGGTTTAGGGGGGATTTCTAGAGCGAATGGCAAGGATACGTTCTGATTGAAAGGGTAAAGATTACTTCGTCACTGACGCTTCTTCAATGACGAGTCGTTTTGAAAATGATGGAAAGTCCATTTGAATTATTACCATTATTTATGGGACGCCACAATAGCCGTATAGGTCGTTTTCAATTTTTTTAAAATCCGAATCAAGTATAGGTGTTAACATACTTAAATTCAGTATCCTGCCTTGGCTCCAGGTAGGTATTCATTGCATGAGACACAGTAAGATCCCGGTAGATCAGCAGGCCGTCCTCAGGATTGGAACTTTCGTTGAATGGAAAAACGGCATTCCTCCCAGAGGCCGTGAAACCTTGAACCGCGGCCAAGGCCCTGACCTGATTTTTATTCTTGACTGCCAGATCAAAGGCAACTCCTTGTTTATCCGCGGCAGGAGCTAATTCTGCCTGCTTCTCTTTGGCTAGCTCAGTGAGCGCCTTTCTTTCCATCTGGGCTGCTTGAGCTGCAACCTGCCGGTCTTGCGGGGAGGGGTCTGCCGGAGCCAGGGCCGCTCGCCTGACGACCTGCGCCTTCCGAATGGTAGCCTCAGGGTTGCCGCTTACCGGGGATGAATCTATGCTTACTTCGCCTCCTATGGCATATCGCTTGCCATCCGGGCCGATCTGATAAGAAAAATTCGCTCCTCCCCGGACATAACCTGCGCCCGCGGCCATGTGGGCGCGTTCATGGCTCCTGACTTCCTGATCACGCCTTTTTAACTCACGAACCTGGGCCTTTTCCGCCTTGCTCAGCTCATAATGCAGGCCTCTTTCAGTAATAACCATGTTATCTTCATTTTTATCTTTTTCTGAAGGCCCTTTCTCATCCCTGGCTGGTTTAGATTCTTCATATCGGCCTGTCAGGCCTTGCCCTGGGGACTGCGGCTTATCTTCGACCGTCGGGGAGATAGCGGTATTTTCATTATGGCCGGCCAGTTGTTTGGCCTCAGGAGAGATTGTGACGCGTATGGCGTCTGGAAAATCAGTTTCAGAAGGGGGTTTGGAATCGCCTCTTTCCCTGGTGATTCTCCAGGGACCTGTGACGCCAGCGATCTGGCCGAGGTTAAGTCCGCGGAAAATGTTTATGGAATTAACAACCGAATTAATCTCCAAGAAGGTCTCCTTAATAATAAAGAAGCTAGATCGCAGACTGAGCTTTGAGCGGGATTGTGTTTTAAGTTATTCATCCCTTTCGCCCTGCCTGATTTTCTCCATTATCTTTATCGGTCGGAAAGCTGATTAACTTAATATTTTTTTATGAGCTGGCTTTGAAAAAAGTTTGAATCTATGGCCAAGGAACATATAAAAATGCTGGCTAAAGAAGACGCTTAATGATAATCTGCCTTCTACTTAATTCTGAATGACCCTGGATGTCATTTCTGCCTAAGGAGCTAACAGATGGATTTTTTTGAACTATTGAAGGAGAGAAGAAGCGTTCGGGATTATGAGGCCAAAGAGGTGCCTCTCGAACTTGTCAAGGAGATAATCAACGACAGCATTAAGGCCCCGAACGCCGGTAATATGCAGCTCTGGCGTTTCATCATCGTCAATAACAAGGACTGGATAAAAAAGCTTTCAGATGCAAATAAAAAGGCCATCCTGAAGGACATCGAGGAAAATCCCTCTTCAGGATATAAAGGTTATGAAGCGCTGATTAGAAATGATAGCTATAATGTATTCTATAATGCCCCCTGCCTGGTCTATATCGTCGGCATTGCCAAGGCCCCGACCATTCCTGTGGACTGTGCTCTTTTGGCCAGCTATTTTATGCTCTCAGCCGCGGCAAGAGGTTTGGGCACCTGTTGGGTAGCGCAGGGGGCAGAGCTTAAGGATCCCGAAATCCTCCAGGAACTGGGACTGCCAGACAATTACAAGATTATCGCCCCGATTATACTCGGCTATCCCAGGAGCATTCCTTCTATGCCCGAAAGAAAAGAGCCCAAGATTCTCAAGGTTATTAGTTAAGGGGTTAAAGCCTTTTTGGTATTCCTGGATATTTTAGGACAAAACTCGAATCTCAGCGATCCTCGGACCATTCTGATTTTTTAACTGAAAAGTGGGGAGAATTGCAGTAAATTCAAATTGAAAAGGAGAAGTAACTATGGAACTCGCTGATGTGATTAAAGGGAGACGAAGCGTTAGGAAGTTTAAGCCAGATCCGGTCCCCAAGGAGCAGCTTGAACGCATTTTAGAACTGGCTCAGTGGGCCCCGTCGGCCATGAACCGGCAGGAGAGTTTTTTTGTGGTAGTGCAGGGTCAGAAGAAAGAGGAGTTGCGGCAGATATTTTCCGATGCCTTTAACGATATGAGGCCCATTTTGGAGAAGGTGTTTGCCAAAAGGCCCAAAATCATTGAAGGCATGAAAATCTTTTTTGAAAAGTACGGCAATGCGCCGGTCTTTATTTTTGCTTATGCCGGAAAGCTGCCTAATGGGGATTGGGACACCCACAGCACCGCCGTGGCCGTTCAGAACCTACTTTTAGCCGCCTATGAAGCAGGCCTTGGCGCCACCTGGACCGATGGGGTCATGGGAAAAGAAAAAGAGATCAATGACGCCTTGGGGATTGAAGACAAAAAATTAGTATGTGTGGTGCCTGTGGGCGAGCCTGATGAGGAGCCTCGGGTGCCTCCTCGCCGTGAAGACAGGGTTGAGTGGATAGGGTTTTAGCCCTGGTGGTTGTTTAAAATAGTAGCCGGTAGGCTGGGGAGCCATCCTACCGGTTTCCGTTTGAAACTGAAAAAAGATGGATCAAAATCGGTACTCACCTTCCTGGATTTTTTTGAATAGATCTGCTGTTAAAGGGACGTAATCAGAACTTCCCGGCATCCGAACGTACAGAGGATCAGCCACCTCATGAGGGTCAAATCCTGCTTTTTTCAGATCCGATTTTCTATAGAAGACCAGGCGCCGGATTTTGTGAATCGAAGGCATAAGTATGACATGCTGTTAAGCCTGGGACAGATAATATCTGTCTGGGAGAGGTCTATTCATGTCTTGCTTTGGAGGCGCGAATGGGCCTTGCTTTTGTCTTTGCCTGGCCCTGCGCCCATATCGCTACGGACGAGGGTTAACTCAAGTGAAGGCATGTTCGCCTGGGAGTGCAACATCTTGTGCTGGTGGCAAGATCAATGGAAAGGCTGAATTATCTTGACATTACGTGCTATTAGGAGTATTTTAAATAAAATGAGATTATATTCAGCTCCGTGATCTAAGGAGGATGAAGGATGAAGCCCAGACCATTCCTCATGGCACTTTCCGTGTTAATCTGCCTGCAGTTTATCTTTACCCCTGCCATTTTAGGCCAAGATGAAAAAATATACACGGTCAAGAAGAGCGATACTCTTTGGGATATTTGCCAGAAATACTATAACGATCCCTTCCTTTGGCCAGCCCTCTGGGCACTAAACCAGGACCGCCTGACAAATCCCCACTGGATATCAATCGGCGATAGCTTGATCATTTATGACAAGGAAGCTCTGCTCAAGAAAAAGGCGGAAATAACACCACCGTCCACAGCGGCCGCTCCGGCCAAGGAGCCGAAGTCTCTGTATGAACGCAGTAAACCCATTGAAACCATTTTCCCCAAATACTTCACCTATCTGGCAAATCCGGCAGGGCTGGAAAATAAGGGTATTAACCGAATCAGGATTAAAAAGGTCGTTTTTGAAAGCAAATGGGTCATGGACGAATCCAATAAACTGTGCCGGATTGATTCCAAAAAGATAGTGAATACTTACGCAGAGATGCGTGAGGTAGGCGAGATTATCGCCTCTGAAGAGCGGGGTTTCAGACCGTCCTGGTCCGGGGATATCCATGGCCGAAGCATGCTCTCCTTTTTTGATAACGTTATCGTTCACTTCACCGAGAATGTGGCCCTGATACTTGATTCAGCCGACCATGGTGAGCTAGATCCCTATTTTAGAGAGTATCCAGTTTATGGTCTGGATCGTGAAGTTAAAGAACCTCAGGATGAAAAAGGGAAAAAATCCCTGGGCCGACTTCATCGCTTCAAAGGCGTCCTGACGGTGGTTGCCCGGATAGAGACTTCTAAGGTTTTCACACCTGAGAAGAAGAAAAAATTCTTGAAAAAAAGAAAGATTATTGATCGGGAACCGATTTTTTATGTGGCCCGCATCACGCAGTCAAAAGAACCCATTGAGATTGGAGACAGGATTTTCCTGTTCAAACGAATCGAGTGACGTGGATAGATAATTTTGCCTTTTTCTTTCCCATGAGAAACTGATCCCTTTATATTGACAGACTGAGGGGTTGTTGCTAATTTAGCCTGTTGTTTTTGGGGCTGTAGCTCAGCTGGGAGAGCGCATGAATGGCATTCATGAGGTCAGGGGTTCGATCCCCCTCAGCTCCACCAAATGAAATCAAGGGGTTACAGAATAATAACTGTAACCCCTTCCATTTTGGTTACTACTTTTGGTCAATGTCTAGAGTCGGACAAAAGAGCCTGTAATAGAGACGGGTTCCAGTTCCGCTTCTCCTGTTTTCGCCCTGACCTGGCCCCTAAAAATTGGACCTGTTTCTGAAGGAGATGTCGCGGCTGGTATTTAGCGCTATCATGGCATAATCTTGGTTATATAATTAATTAACCTAACCACCCTGGATTGTGAATTGGAAAGGGAAAGTTAAAAGTGAAAAAGAGAGGACTTGACCTTCGAGATCGGCAGGCCAGTTTCGCTGCTCTTGAAGCTGAGACGTTTGATCTCCTTATCATCGGCGCGGGCATCACCGGGTGCGGAGCAGCCAGGGACGCGGCCATGCGCGGCCTCCGGGTGGCCTTGATTGATGCGAACGATATCGGCGCTGGAACATCCAGCCGTTCGTCCAGGTTGGTTCATGGAGGTCTTCGATATCTAGCTCAGGGCGACGTTATGGTTGTACGCCAGGCAGCGAATGAAAGGAAAGTGCTGCGTCGGATCGCCAAACACCTGACCAAGTATAATCCCATGGTGATTCTGCCTCGATCCAAACGCGGCACCGCGGCCATAAGGGCCGCATTATGGTCTTATGAAAAGATCGGTCACGTGGACAAAAGCGAACGCCATGAGGTCTGGGACAGGGAACGGTTGAGAATAGAGGAGCCGCATGTCCTCGCTGATAATTTTACCGGCGCCGTGGTCTACCCGGAATACCTCACTGACGATGGACGCCTCACTCTGGCCAACGCCATAAGCGCTGCCTCTGCCGGCGCGGTGATCGTCACCTATGCTGCCGCTGAGGAAACCATTATTGAAAATGATCGGGTTACAGGCGCGGTCGTCCATAACACCTTGCCAGGCTTTGAAAGCACGGCCATGGTGCAAGCTCGCGTGGTGGTCAATGCAGCCGGGCCGTGGGTGGATAGAATTCGCCTCATGGAGGACAGTCAAGCCAAAAAAAAGCTGCAGCTCACCAAGGGCATCCATGTGGTCGTTTCCCGCGCCCGCCTTCCGATCAACCGCACCATTATCATGAACGCCCCTGACCGCCGCAGTATCTTTGTCATACCCTGCGGGCGGTTCGCATACTTCGGCACCACGGATACCTTTTATCCAGATGCGGAATACTGGCCGGAGATTACCCGCGATGACGTGGACTACCTGCTCAATTCAGCCGCGGCTTATTTCGACGTCGGGCCTTTTCAGTATCAGGATATTGTTGCCCTCTGGTCAGGCATAAGACCGCTTCTGTATGAAAAAGGTAAGAAGCCGTCTGAAATTTCAAGGCGCGATGAGGTTCTGGAAGGCCCGGCCGGGTTGCTGTCCGTGGCGGGCGGTAAGCTTACCAGCTACCGGTCCATGGCCGAGCACTTAGTAGATCAGTGCGAAAAGCAGCTCAATCGAAAGCCGAACCCGGCGTCTACGGCTGAGGAACCTTTACCTGGCGGGGATTTTAAAGGAACGGTCTCTGACCTTGAGTCCCGTGTCCAAAGGCTGGGACTCTCGCGGGAGGAGGCTGAACGGGTCGTGATATTATATGGCGCGGAAGCGCTGGAAATATTTAAGGAGAGCAGCGGCCCGGCAGTGGAGGCGGCACATGCAGTGCTAAACGAAGGCGCGCTGACGCTAGAGGATTATTGGGTCAGGCGAAGCGCGCGGTCCAGGTTCGATGACGATGGAGGTCTGGCTGCCCTTGAACCGGCCGCAGATTGCATGACAAAGCTGCTTAATTGGTCAAGCGAGGAAAAAACGCGTCAAATCAAGGCCTGTAGAACGATCAGGGAAAATGAGCTTAAAGCCGTACGTTAATTATTGAAAACGACGAAATAGCCATGAATATTGAATTGGTGAGGTCAGTCCGTGGATAATTATTTTCTCTGGTCTGTTGATCCCGTTATTTACAAAGCAGTTATTCCTGGCCTCGGGTTCACGCTTGAGCTTAGATACTACGGTATTTTTTTCGCGCTCATGGTCCTTGGCAGTTTTTTCCTCTGGCGCTGGCAGATGAGCCGGGCCGGATACAAGGACCGAGAAATAGACGCCTGGTTTCTAATGGGCCTGGCATCAATCGTTATAGGAGCGCACCTGGGTCATATCGTTTTCTATAATTGGGGCTATTACATGGCCCATCCCAAGGAGATATTATTTTTCAAGGGAAGGGGACTTTCCAGCCATGGGGCGGCTCTTGGGATCATCGCCGGTCTTTTGTTATACAGCCGCATATTCAAGATTCCTGCAATGGAGGTTTTTGACGCCAACACCTTTCCGGCCGCCCTGGCCGCAACGCTGGTCCGGCTAGGCAACTTTTTCAATCATGAAATCGTAGGCCGCGTGACGTCTGTTCCCTGGGCCGTGCGTTTTAAATATTTCGAGGATCACGGCGCGGAGCCAAGGCATCCCTCGCAAATATATGAGTTTTTTTTGGGCTTGGTGGTGATGTCGGCTCTATACCTGATTGACCGGCGCTATGGTGTTCGGCGGCCGAAAGGCGTTTTAGCGGCTGTTTTTCTGATCGTTTATTTCCAGGGTCGTTTCCTTATTGAATTTTTTAAGGAATTTCAAAGACTCGATCCGGAACAGTCCTCTCTAACCATGGGTCAATACCTCTCTATCCCGTTTATTCTTACCGGGATTGTTCTTCTTGTCTGTGCCTTGCGCTCAGGCCCGCAGGACCCTAAAGCCTGGTCTTCCTAAAATACTGCCGTATCATGGCCTTAATCTTTTCTCCTAGCCATAAAGTTATCTCTCCTTGACAGGCTAGTGAGCTATTCGTAAAATACGTTAACTTTTAATAGGGAAAAATTGAAAGTCTTGAAAAAGTCTTTTTATCAGCTCAAATTACACGTTTCTTAAATATGTCCATCGCTATTTTATCTTCCAAGAAAGAGGGATTTTTTTATTATTTTTCCAGGAAAGTAGAGATTTAATTCAAATACCTTCAGGAGAATGCAGATTCATTATATCTCTGCCTATCAAAGAGGACAGGAATCCTTGATAAAAACCTGGAAACAGCGAAACCATAATAAAATCTGCGCGCCTTTATGTTCTTTAGGTGCATTCCGATCTAAGGAGGGTGTTGATTAATGGGAGCTGTGGCGACGGCCGCGCATGAAGGGAATCGAATTAATTGGAAGCGGCTGATTTTTCTCTTTCTTGGCATGGCGCTATTTGCAGTGGTTTATCTTTGGCCTAGCTGGCCGGATGCTGTGGATCCTATGGGAAAGCATTTTCCCTTGTCCCGGGAGGGTAAGGCTGCCCTGGCTCTGTTCCTGCTCGCAGGAACCTGGTGGGTTTTCGAGGTGGTGCCTATCGGGGTGACCAGCCTCCTCATAGGGGTCATGCAATCCTTGTTTCTGATCCGTCCGGCCAAAACTGCTTTCAATGATTTTATGGACCCCTCGGTTATGTTCATTTTTGCCTCCATAATTATCGGGTTTGTTTTTACCAAGACTGGATTGACGCGACGACTAGCTTACAGAATGCTGATCATTGTTGGCGAAAGGACCAGTATGATTTATCTGGGCTGCTTTGTGGTCACCGCAGCCCTGACCCATATCATGGCTCACACAGCCGTGGCGGCAACCATCTACCCCCTGCTTTTGATTATTTACTCCCTGTATGAAGAAGGAGATAAACCGACCAGGTTTGGTAAAGGCCTGTTTATCGGCATGGCGTACGTAGCCGGAGCAGGAAGTATCATCACCTTGCTCGGGGCGGCCCGGGGGGCGGTGGCCATTGGCTTTTTTAAAAAAATCATGGGGCAGGAAGTTACTTTTTTTCAGCTGAGTTACTACATGTTCCCCATAGGCTGGCTCATGGTATTTGTCCTTTGGGGATTTTTTATGTTTTTTTTCAAGCCTGAAAAAAGTGTGATACCAGGGCTTAGAGAGAGGGCCAGGCAGCTCAGCGCCGGATTGGGGCCCATTACCAAGAAGGAACTTCTGGCGGTGATTATTGTCTTAGGTATAATCCTGACCCTGGCGCTTCGGACTCACATCTCGTTTCTTGAACCGATCAATAAAACCGCTATCGTCCTGGTGTCCACGCTCCTCTTTTTCATTTTTGGAATCCTGGATATTGACGACCTGGAAGATATTCCCTGGAACATCATTCTACTTTTTGGGGGCGCCATGAGTATTGGTTTCTGCCTCTGGGATACCGGGGCGGCAGAGTGGCTGGCCGTGAACTGGCTGGTGATGTTCAAGGAAGCCCACTGGTTTATCTTTGTGCTAGGCATTGCCTTCTTCATGATGTTAATGACCAATTTCATCATGAATGTGGCCGCCATTTCTATCGTTCTGCCCGTGGCTCTGGTGATAGCTCCTTATCTGGGTGTGGCGGGAGAAGTAATCCTCTTTGCCTCATTGGTTGCGGCAGGTATGCCTTTCCTGCTTCTGGTGGGCGCAGCCCCCAACGCGATTGCTTACGATTCCAGGCAATTTTCAACCGGAGAATTTTTTCTGTATGGTATTCCAGCCAGTATTATCTTGATGGCGGTTGTGGCCCTGGCTGTCTTTGTTATCTGGCCGCTCATGGGCATGCCGGTGACGATACCGTAGTGATGATAAAATTTTCAAACACGCCCGCGGGTACCATGCCCAACCAATAAAAAATTTTGATTGCATATCTGGACAAAAGCTAAAGGGCTTGACAGGTATCGCGGGTTTGTGAGATAAAATTACACCAATTAAATTTCCAAGAAAAATAATAACTCAGGGCTGAAAGGGTTTTCCGGGCAACCTGAACAGGTAGCTTGTTCCTTTTTACCTTTGTGTTGCAAAGGCATGGGGCGAAATAAACCATCAAGCTTAACCGCTGATATGATTCCTTAAGATTAAGGAGGAACATCTCCGGCTATCAGGGTTCGCCCTAATGAAAAAATTTCCCGGTAAACGACTTTCAAGGGTGGTGAAAAATGCTTCGGAAGCACGCTTTAAAGGGCTTGACAGTCAGGATTAATATCAATACAAAAAGAAGAGAACCCCACCATTTAGAAAAGGAGGCAACACGGAAGAAGGGATAAGCTCAAAGAAAGTGGGTTATACAGGTTGAGTTATCTGTATAGCCAGGCAGTCATTCGGGTTCAACTCTTACCTTGCCCGGTGACCAATTGGAGTGCGGTGGCTAATAATTTTTACGGATCTAATCAATCCAGGCAAAGGGAGGAAATCTGTTATGAAAGTAATCAAGTTTAAACATATCTTGGTTTTGGGGCTGGTAATGGTCCTTTTAACAGCGGCCTTCATCGTTTCCGGGCTAGCCAAGGCGAATCCGGAGCAAACCGGGGATATTGTGTATGCCACTGCCTACGGCATGTTTTTCACCAAAGGCGGCGACTGCTCCACCCATTATGCCGGGCAAGGTCCGTTACTCGGCACCACCATTTATGACCCCTTAATTGACTGTGACGTTGATCTGACTTATCTTCCCGCCCTGGCCAAGTCATGGAAGGTCGCTCATGACTGGAGCTACGTGGACTTCGACCTCAGAGAAGGGGTTAAGTTTCACAACGGGGCCATAGTAACCGCTGAGGATGTGCAGTACAGTTTAGCCAAGCACATGAATAAAAAGTCAAGGTGGGTTTTGGGCCATGATTTCAGACGAAGGGTCAAGAATTCTGAGGTCATTGACACCTACAAGGTTCGGTTTAACCTCAAGGACCCTTTCCCAGGGCTTTGGAAGCGCCTTTGGTGGGATATGGGCATCTTTCCGAAGAAATATCGCGAAGCGATAGGCGATAAAGCGTTTGCCAGCAAGCCTATTGGGGCCGGACCATTTAAGTGGCTTAACTACAAGCAGGACGTCTACTTCAAGATAGAGGCCGTCAAAAAACATTACCGTAAAACCGCTGAATTCAAAACACTCAAATTCGTCTATGTGTCCGAAGCCTCGACCAGGCTGGCCATGCTCATGGCCGGTGAAGCCGATATCATTGAACTGTCCGGAAGACATATACCGGTGATCAAATCTGATCCTAACCTGAGACTGCTCCAGACCAAACACGTCATCGGAACGGTTCTGGCCTATGCCGACCTGCCTTTCCCAGAGGAAAAAAGCCCATTTTTGGACATACGGGTCCGAAAAGCGGCCAGCCTGGCCATTGATCGGAAGCTGATCTGCGAGAAGATTCTCTTTGGAGGCTCCGATCCGTATGGAGAGGTGATAACCCCTTATTCACTGGGATGGGACCCCACGGTCAAGCCGGACCCCTATGACCCGGAAAGGGCCAAGGCTTTACTCGCTGAGGCCGGATACCCCAATGGCTTTAAGACGGTAATGGGCTGTACCGCGCCGAACCGTTTCTGGATGGAAGCCATCGCAGCCAACCTGGCGGACATTGGGATCAAAGCCAAGATCAATGTATATGAAGGAGGCGCCTGGTACGGCGCGTATCAAGGGAAAAAGCTCCGCGGTCTCATTGTGCGTAACTCGTGGTATGACGCTGAACCCCACGCGGCGGCTGATTTGACTGACGCCTACATGTCCAAGGCCCCGTGGTGTTACCACACAACCCCGGAGATAGAAGATGCTTTGAATAAAGCCCAGTGGGCCATAGAAGAAAAGGAGGTGGCAGACTGGGGGAGGAAGATCTCCAAGCTTATCCGTGACAGCCGTATCAATATTCACCTCTGGTCCGCATCATCAAGTTACGGTGTGAACCAGAAAATCATAAAGTGGGAACGACAGATGGGGTCCTATCCGGGCACACGTTTTGAATACATGAAAATCAAACACTGAAGGCAGACGCGATCCCGGGCGCGGCGAAAAACTATTTACCTTGAGCTAGATAGTAAGATTCTCGTTAGGTTTGGAGGGAAATCCAGGAACATAATATATAGTCAACATATAAAGCGGCCTAACTCTGTAAGCCTGGATTTATATGAGAATGGTATCAGCACTATCGTATGCTAACTATTTTTCTTGATCTTTAACAGGCAGAAAAAGATGAGAGGGGATTAGAAAGCGAAAGTTGAGACAGCTTACACAGCTTACCGAGGCATACGCCCATTGATTTATACTTGCGCGGGAATGACATCGAGTCTATAATGCGTTTCATTCTCGCGCAACATTGTTGGAGTCTTTGCCAGGAATTGCAATAAATTAATATATGGCAATACCTTTTGTTTAATCCAGAGCGGTTAAATAAAAACAGCAGGAGATAATGAAACGATACATCCTCAGACGGCTCGTGCAAGCAGTCATTACGATTATCGGCATATCCATCATTGTCTTTCTCTTGACTCACCTAAGCGGTGACCCTGTGGCGCTCATGGCGCCTCAAAACGCAACTAAAGAGGACCTCGAACAGATCCGTATTGATCGCGGCCTGGACAAGCCGATTTATGTCCAATACTGGAAATATATCTCAGGGGTGGTGGTGGGCGACTTTGGCGAATCCCTCAGATGGGACATGCCTGCCATCGAGATGTTTTTAGCTCGATTTCCCAATACTATAAAACTGGCCAGTGCGGCCATGGCCTTTGCCATTTTATTTGGTCTGCCGACCGGGATTCTGTCTGCGGTCAAGGTTGGAACCAGGTTTGACAACTTTGGCAAGATATTTGCCTTGATGGGGCAAGCTCTACCTGGATTTTGGGTCGGAATCATGCTCATTTTGCTGTTTTCGGCCAAGCTTAGACTTCTCCCGACCTCCGGGATGGGCGGCTGGAAGTACTATATCATGCCAGCCTTCACTCTGGGCTGGTACACCATGGCCGCTATAACGCGTTTGAGCCGCTCGGCCATGCTGGATGTATTGGATGCCGAATACATCAAGATGGCCAGGATAAAAGGAGTTTCCGAGGTCTGGGTGATCATGAAGCATGCCTTTAAAAATGCCTCGGCGCCGGTGGTCACCATGACGGCCTTACAGTTTGTGGTGCTGCTTAATGGCACTATGATTATTGAGACCATCTTTACCTGGCCCGGAATAGGCAGGCTGATTGTGGATGCGATTTTCGCCCGTGATTATCCGGTGGTACAGATGTGCGTTATGATCTCTTCCAGCCTGTTCGTTTTTACCAATCTTATCGTGGATATCCTTTACGCTTACCTGGACCCCCGAATCAGATATCAATAGGATTTCAATTGAGCCGACCATAAAGGAGAGATCAAGATTTGACCGCTATCACGAAAGCATCAAGAACATCCTCACTGTTTAAGAAGATTTTTTCAGGTCTCAGGGAGGCCCCGAAATTTCCCACGGTGGTCCTGACAATTTTTCTATTTTGCGGGGTTTTTGGCAATCATGCGATTTTTGGAACTCTTATTTTGCCTCACGATCCAAACAAAACTTCATTCATGGACGCCTTAACTCCTCCCTTCTGGATAGAGGGTGGAAGCACAAAGTACATCTTAGGCGCCGATCAACTGGGGAGGGATCTCCTGAGCCGGATCATCGCCGGCGCCGGCGTCTCGCTGCAGGTTGGCATCGCCGTTGTTTTTTTTGCCGGACTCATAGGCAGTCTGGTTGCAATTGTGGCGGGTTATATGGGAGGCCGGACCGATACGATCCTCATGAGGCTGCTTGACATGGTGCTCTCCTTGCCTTTCCTTGTCCTGGCCGTGACCCTGGCCGCTATTGTTGGGGCAAGCAAATACAATCTTATTTTTATTATTTCCGCTCTGGCCTGGGCCTGGTACGCCCGCGTGCTCCGCTCGGAAGTGCTCCGCCTCAAAGAGGGTGATTTCATACGCCTGGCCATTGTGGCCGGTTGCAGCAAGCCGAGGATCATGATCCGGCATATCTTCCCCAACATCGTCAACAGCCTGGTTGTTCTGGCGACGCTCAATCTCGGGGTGGTCATTATTGCCGAAGCTTCCTTGAGTTTCCTCGGCTTGGGGGTGCCGCCGCCTGACCCGGCCTGGGGGTCAATGATCTCCGAAGGAAGAAATTACATCGGACAGGCCTGGTGGCTCTGCGTTTGGCCCGGGATAGCGATTTTGTTAACAGTCTTGAGCTTTAACCTCCTCGGAGACTGGCTCCGGGTTCGCCTGGACCCCAAATTTCGACAAATCTAAACCCATTGGAAAAAAATGTTATGGGGAAAAATATTCTAGAAGTCAAGGAACTGAAAACCTATTTTTTTACCCGGCGTGGCGTGGTCAAGGCGGTTGACGGGCTGAGCTTCACCATCGAAGAGGGCGAAACATTAGGACTTGTCGGTGAGTCCGGGTGCGGCAAGAGCATTACCTGCCTGTCTATCCTGAGGCTAGTCCCCAAGCCCGCGGGGCGCATTGTAGCCGGTGAGATCCTCATGAATGGCGACAACCTGTTGGCCAAGACAGACAAGGAGATGAGACAGGTTCGGGGAAAACAGATCTCCATGATCCTGCAGGAGCCCATGACTTCTTTGAACCCGGTTTTCACCATCGGCAACCAGGTGGCAGAACCTATCAAGCTGCATCAAAAGCTTGACCGAAAGGCCGTCTGGGAAAAGGTTAAGGAGATGCTCTCCCTGGTTAAAATTCCTTCGCCGGAAGTTCGCATACGGGAGTATCCTCACCAGATGAGCGGCGGTATGAGGCAAAGGATAGTCGGGGCTATGACCTTAAGCTGCCAGCCGCAGCTCCTTATTGCCGACGAGCCAACGACGGCCCTCGATGTCACGATTCAGGCGCAGTTCCTCAAACTGCTCAAGGATATTCAGCGTGACTCGAAACTTACCATGATCGTCGTTACTCATGATTTTGGTATTGTAGCCAGGGTCTGTGACCGGGTGGCGGTGATGTATGCTGGCAAGGTGGTTGAAAACGCGCCGATCAGGGATCTGTTCAATAATCCCAGGCATCCTTATACTATTGCCTTAATGGAGTCTCTCCCCAAAATGGAAAAAAAGGCAGATAGGCTTTTTTCTATCGAGGGGCAGCCGCCTGATCTCAGGGACCTGCCGCCAGGATGCAGGTTTGCTCCTCGATGCCCTCAAGTCAAGGAGATCTGCCAGCGAGAATTTCCACCTCAATCCGTGATCGGTGACAGGCACTCTCTGAGCTGCTGGCTGGCTTCATGATAGGAAATAGAGAATGAGTGAAATCCTTTTGGAAGCAAAAGACCTTACCAAATATTTCCCGGTAACGAGGGGCCTTATCTTCTCAAGGCAAATCGGGGCGGTTAAGGCGGTTGACGGCATCAACTTCACCATTAACAAAGGAGAAACCTTTGGTTTGGTCGGGGAGTCAGGATGCGGCAAGACCACCACGGCCAGGCTTGTCCTGTTACTGGAAACGATCACTAAAGGGACTATTCTTTTTGACGGTCAAGAAATTGAAAAACTGGCCGGGGCCGAACTCAAGAAGTACCGGGGTTTGGTTCAGGCTGTGTTTCAAGACCCTTTCAGCTCCCTGAGCCCCAGGATGAGGGTCGCGGATATCATCGCTGAACCCATCGTCGTAAACGATTCCTTATCCAAAAACGAAGTCAAGGAGAGGGTTGCTGAATCCCTCGAAGTCGTGGGGCTGGGACGAGACCAGGCCGAGCTTTTCCCTCACGAGTTCAGCGGCGGCCAGAGGCAGAGAATAGCCGTAGCCAGAGCCCTGGCCCTCGGTCCCAGTCTCATCATCCTCGATGAACCGGTGTCCGCCCTGGACGTCTCCATTCGAGCCCAAATTATGAATCTGCTCCGGGATATTCAGGCGCAATTCGGCCTGACCTACCTGCTCATCGCCCACGATTTGGCTGTGGTCAAGCATATGAGTAAGCGCATCGGAGTGATGTATCTGGGCAAGCTGGTGGAGATAGCCGAAGGCGAGGAGTTGTACCGTAGCCGTCTGCATCCCTATACCGAGGCATTATACTCGGCGGCCCTGCCTTCACACCCTGATGATGAGCGCGAGGAGATCATCCTGCCCGGGGAGGTGCCCAGCCCGCTCTTTCCACCGTCTGGCTGCCGGTTCCATCCCCGCTGCTTCAAGGCAATGCCCGTTTGCTCAGAGAAGGAGCCAATCTTGAAAGACGTAGGCGCAGGCCACTACGTCGCCTGCCATCTTCACGTCTAGGGCAATTGCCAAAAAATGTTCCGATACAGGTTCTGAAACCAGGAAGCCAAACGGAACATAATTATGACAACCACTATAACCGCGGGCTAGTTATCTTCAAGCGCCGTAATTAAGGGACTTTGTGGCATAGAGACGCGAGTCGGTCAGCGCTTCCCTTCGATAATGAACAGCCGCCTGATATTCCTTATTCTGAACCATTTTCAAAAAAGCAGCGCGAGAAGGGTATTCAACAAGAATAACTACATCCCAGTCTTCATTGCCGATGAGCGGCATCTCATACTGCCCGTAATAAAGAATCCTGCCGCCTAATTCGCTGATTAATCTTAATGAAGTTTCAGAATACTTAGCATAAGATTCGACCCCACCCTCTGGTTTAAACTTCAATAAATTGATCATTACCACCGGTTTCTCGTCGGACAAGGTGGTAAATTTCTTAAGCTGTTCTCCCGTCGGTTCTACTGTTGCCATTTTCCCCTCCTTAATCTCAATCAAACTTCAACCGTGGCAGATGATACCCTGGTAAGAATACTCGCCGCGGCCAGAGACTCATAAGAACGCCTCAAAGCAACTTAATTAAATTTCATTCCACCGCACACGTTGAGGGCCTGACCGGTGATCTCCTTGGCTTCCTCTGAAGCGAAAAACACAACGGCGTTTCCAATGTCCTCTGGCGTCTGGACCCTTTTAAACGGGATTTGATCCTCAACGATAGCATTAAAGATCGTATCAGGATCCAAACCCTTGAAAATTTCACTTCTTTGACTCAATATTCGGGAGCCTTCAGCCCACATCGGTGTCTTGATTATGCCGGGACAAACCACGTTGACGTTAATATGATAAGGCGCCATATGCAGGGCCACTGCTTGACTCAGATTGATGACCCCGGCTTTACTGGCCGCATAAGGGGCCAGAAATTCAACACCCTGCCGTCCTGCCACAGAGGAGATATTGATGATCTTCCCTTTTTGCTGCTCTTTAAAATGCGGAACCACGGCCCGGTTGCATAAGAAGACGCCTTTGAGGTTGATATCAATGATCGTGTCCCAATCGGATTCAAGTATGTTTTCGAAGGTCAGGGGCGCATCTGAGTCCTCACGCACGGAAAATCCCATGACGCCTGCTGAGCAGACGAGGATATCGAGACGGCCCATTTCCTTGAGCGTGGTATCAATTAATGCCTGACATTGATGGGCCAGCCGCACGTCCGTCTGAATAGCCATAGCTTGCCGCCCTTTCTCTTTGATCTTAGCGGCTACATTTTCAGCCAGATCATTCTTGATATCACTCACCACCACATGGGCCCCTTCTTTAGCCAGGCAAAGACAGATACCTTCACCAATGCCTCCGCCGCCGCCAGTTACCACTGCAACCTGATCTTTCAACCGCATGATCAATCCTCCATTAGTATCATTTCATTCTCCTTGGCATATTGTTTTATTATAGTACATTCCCTCCACCAATAGTATTAATAGCAGCTTCTTTTGAAAAACCGAAAAAAAGGTCGGGAAATCGCAGGGAAATCTTTTTAAGACAAAATCTCAAAAAAGCGTAATAACAATTAGAAATATTGACCCCATGTCTCCGGAGTGATATAACGCCCCGCATGAAAGGTAAAATGCTGAGTTCCTCGCCGGTACAAGGTTATCTGTGCGTGATCATGGCCGCCGTGTTATGGTCCTCATCAGGTACGGCTGGGAAGGCCCTCTTCAATGAAGGCATGACCCCTTTCGAACTGGTCCAGATTCGAGTTACTTTATCCACGATCTTTTTACTTGCGATCTATGGAGCTTTTGCCAGGGATTTCTTAAAAATTCGATTAAGCGATCTTGGTTACTTTTTCCTGCTCGGCGGGGTGACCATGGCCATGGTCCATGCAACCTATTTTTTTGCTATCAGCAAAATCCAGGTTGCCGCGGCCATCCTGCTGCAATACCTGGCCCCTATCTTCGTGGCCGTTTACTCCATATCTTTCTGGAAGGAACGACTGACGCACATTAAACTCCTGTCCCTTGTATTAGCCTTCGGCGGTTGTTATCTGGTAGTTGGAGGCTATAACCTCCAGCTCTTGTTCATGAATCGCCTTGGTGTCTTGAGCGGTCTGGCCGCAGCCGTTTCTTTCAGCGGTTATACCCTGCTGGGAGAGCGTGGCATGCACCGTTATTCACCCTGGACCATCCTCTTTTACGCCCTGGCCTTTGCGGCCTTGACTTGGCACATCATTTATCCTCCCTTCCACTACCTGAGAGCCGGATTCACATTGACTCAATGGGGATGGATCATTTACATCGTCGTGGCGGGCACTATCCTGCCTTTCGGGCTGTATTTTGTCGGGATCAACTACATCCGGTCCACCCGCGCCATAATCACAGCGACTTTGGAACCAATTTCCGCAGGAGTACTGGCCTTCTTTCTCCTGGGGGAAGTTCTGGAGCCTTTCCAAATAATCGGAGGGGTTTTCGTCATCGGCGCCATCGTGCTGCTGCAACTGCAAAGAGAAAAAGATGAAATGACGCCGGCCTTGATACGCGCCCGGAATAAATAGGACCGCCCAGCCGCGGCGTTTCTATAAATCCTGCTTGCCTGATATATTCTCCCGGCTTCCTTTGCCCGGCCAGCAGTGAAAAACGATCTATTCATGTTAATATGAGTAATCCGGGTTAAGTTGAAAAAATTTCTAATTGAAGAATTTTATTTTTTTTCTAGAGTGCCGGTGTTATGATCTAAAATAATCCAGATAGATTTAAAGGAAACAAAGAGACAGGAGTTTAAGTATTGGTGGATTTATCGAAAATGAAGATGCCGATTGTAAAAACACTGCTTGACGCCCTGGGTAATGAAAAGGTCTCAACAGATGTGCACGTCCTCAAGGAGAGGAGACACGATTACTGGGTCCTGAGTCAGCTTGACGACATACAAGGACGCGGAGCGCCCAATCCACTCTGCGTCGTAATGCCAGGTGACACCGACGATGTGATCGCCGTTGTCAACGCCTGCCGCGAAAATGAAACACTACTCGTTCCCTTTGGGTTGGGGTCCGGCGTATGTGGCGGCGTGAAGACCTCAGCAGACACAGTCCTGCTGGATATAAGCTCGATGAATCGGACACGAACCATTGACGTGGACAACCTGATCGCGACCTTTGAAGCCGGAGTGCGGGGCGCAGACGCGGAAGCGGGTGTGGCTAAACACGGGCTGACCATCGGTCATCATCCCCAGTCCGTGGACCTCAGTACAGTGGGCGGTTGGGCGGCCACACGTTCCTCAGGTCAGTTTTCCAGCGCTTACGGGAGTATTGAGGATATGGTTCTGGGTCTTGAACTAGTCTTGCCCAATGGTGAAATCCTGGAGACGCTTCTGACACCACGCGCTTCGGTCGGTCCTGACCTGAAGCAGCTTTTCCTGGGAAGCGAAGGCACTCTGGGAATCATCACCGCCCTTACCTTTTCCTTGCGCTGGAAACCCGAAAAGCAAGCCTTTACCGCCTTTTACGCCCCATCCATGGAGGCGGGATTTGAGGCGCAGCGCTTTATCATACAGTCCGGCTGGACCCCTCCAGTGATGCGGCAGTATGATTCAACTGAAGCCCGCCGCCTTTTCCCGGAGCAAGCTCGCGGGGATGACGCCTTGATTTTACTCGTGCACGAAGGACCGGCCGCCCGGGTGGATGTTGAAGTGCAGGCCTGTCCCGCCTTGATGGCCGAGGTGGGCTGCGAACCCGCTTCCACCGAGGCAGTAGCGCACTGGATGGAAGAACGCAACCAGGTCCCAACGTGGGACGTTTTTTTAGACAAAGGTATTATTCTCGACACCATTGAAATCGCTGCCGCCTGGGACAGGATTGGTCCGATTTACAGGAGTGTTATAGCTTCCCTCAAAGAGGTTGATCATATCCTCACCGCTTCAGCCCATAGCTCGCACTGCTATCGCTCAGGAATAAACCTTTATTTCACCTTTGCGGCCAGGCCACCGGAATCAGCCAGGATGGCTGATGTTTACATGGAATGCTGGCGACGCACACTGGAAGCCACGGTCAAAGGAGGCGGAGGCATCTCTCACCATCACGGTATTGGCCGCCTGCGCCGTGACTGGCTCCCGCGAGAAATCGGCCAAACCGGTGTTCATCTTTTAAGGTCGTTAAAACAGGTTCTGGATCCCACAGGCTTCATGAACCCAGGAGTACTCATTCCCGATGTCTGACGCAGTCTTGGCCATAGACGCCGGCACCACCAATGTGCTTGCTTTGATTATCGGATCGGACGGCCGGGTGCTTGGCAGAACCGTAGGCCGATACAGCCTGCACTATCCAGAACCCGGCCTTGTGGAGCAGGACCCAGAAGAACTATGGGCCACTATAATGACCGCGGTCAAACGCAGCTTGAGTGAAGCCGGTCTGTCAGCGGGCGACCTGAGCGCCATCGGTATCACAGGACAGCGCGGCACGATCATTATTTGGGAACGCAAAAGCGGCCAAACGCTCGGACCCGCCATCAGCTGGCAGGATCAGCGCGGAACGGAAAAGGCAAAGGAACTTGCTGCGCAGGGATTCATCACTGTAAATTCAATTACGCCGGCCTCCAAAATGGAACATGCGCTTGATCTCCTGCCTGGCAGTCATGAGCGCATGCGCAAAGGTGAACTCGCCTGGGGCAATGTGGACAGCTTTATAGCCTGGCGGCTGAGCAGCGGAACCGTACATGCCACTGATTGCTCGAACGCCTGCACCACCGGGTACTTTGACTATTTCACCGAATGGAAGTGGATGGCAAAACTGCTTGAAGTGCAGGGACTGGACCCATCTCTATTCCCCAAGATCGTGGACACCTCGGAAATCATCGGGCTGACCTCTTGCCAGGCCTTTGGCGCTGAAATCCCCATCGGGTCCATTATCGGCGACCAGCAAAGCGCCGCTTACGCTCAAGGATGCCTCAAACCAGGAGAAGGCAAGGTCACCTTCGGGACATCCGCCACCATTAATGTGAACACCGGTCGTGAGATTAAAATTACGGCTGGCACCTACCCCCTGGTCCTCTGGCGTCGCAGCCAGGATACAGCTTACTGCCTGGAAGGCATGGTTATCACCGCCGGAGCTGTTTTCGACTGGCTCGTGAGGCTTGGCGTGCTGGAGAGTGTATCGGCCGCGGCAGAGGCGGCCGCAAGCGTTCCAGACACCCATGGCGTCTTTTTCTTACCTGCCTTGCAGGGTCTGGGATCGCCTCACAGCCTCCCGGAGAGACACGGTGTCTTTGAGGGCCTGACGCTTGGAGCCAGTGCCTCCCATCTCGTACGCGCCGCCATGGAGGGCGTGGCCTTCCGCGTGCGCGAAATGCTTGATGGGGTTTACGAGGGTTCCGGGTTAGTTCAGCCCGAGGTGTTGCGAGTTGACGGGGGGGGCGCGGCTAATGACGTTCTGATGCAGATTCAGGCCAATGCCTTGGGCTGCCCGGTTGAACGCATGAAGCCACTGGAGGCCACCGCTTTTGGTGCAGCGCTTTTGGCCGGGGAAGCCTGCGGTGTTTGGGAACCCTGGACCACGAGCAGCCTGCGACAGGCTGATCGTATATTTGAACCCCAGTGGAGCGAGGACGAGCGTGAAGAACGCTTCGCCAGGTGGCGCCAAACGTGCCGCCTTGAAGCAACCTAGGTGATTACTCTTTCAGGGGAGCTAAAAAAAATTCTCCTCGACCTTCCTTATAATAAGGTTCAGCTACTAACAAATTGTCATTCCAAGCCCCCGGCCCTCCAGCAGAAGCCATAGGGTTATTTGACAAAGAAACTGTTTTCAAGTTTTGGAAAAGGGCAGGGATAAGCCCCGCCCGTATATTTCTGGTCTTTCATATGTCAATAAAAGCCAAGACTTCTATGAACGCGCTTATAACAACGGGTCATATATAATATAAAAAAACGTGCAGATTCAATGGGTTTCATACTAGTAAATCCTGAAGCAGGCAAAACAGTTTCTTAGAAGGAGCTTCAGCGACGAAGTAATCTCGATCTTATAATAATTATTAACTAATTTGAGATTGCTTCGCGGAGCCTGTCCAGAGCGAAAGCGAAGGGCTCGCAATGACAGGAAAATGAATTTTATATATTTGAATGCAACTTAGTATTAATGAAATATAACGGCAGGATACTGGGTTACTCTTTTCTTGAAAAGAACGCCTTTCAACCAGGAGGTTCCCAGCGGCGCTGATTTTTCGAAGATTAGCTTGACCGGGCTTGTCAATCTTTGCGCATGAATGTATCCAGAATTTCCTGGTCTTCATCGCCGATTTCGATAATAACCACACCCATGCCCGAGCTGCCGTATTGACGATCAGCAGTCTTGCGCCATACTACTCTCCCCCGGACACCGATCTCTTCGGCGCCCAGGGCGAGGTTCATATTCAGGGTGGTGCCAATCGGATATGGCGCATCCGTAGTGATGAACATGCCTTTCCGGCTTACATTTTCGGTTGAGTGGGTAAGGATACCAAATTCGGACCGATCATCTATCCGAACCACGACAACTTTTCGGGGGTAGCTTCGTCTTTCTTTCATGTACGTTGACTCTCCTGCAATCCTGGATCCGGCGATGCACTAGTCAAAAAGAGGTCAAGGGCCGGATATTGGCTCATCCGTTATCACCGCGATGATGCGACCGCTGCCAGCCGTAAGGTTCAAACCCCCACTTTTGACCAACCTTTTACTAAAAAGACAATCAATACATATGAAACCCAGCTCAAGTAAGAACAGATTACCAGAAATAGAGATAAAACACAATATTTTCAATTTTTAATGTATTAGCAATATTAAAATGCCCCTTTCCATGGGGACATTTTAACGTAGCAGTTAGAGGGGACATTCTTGCTTGGCTACCACATTTGGATAGAGATACATTGACATCCGGGCGTTTTACAAGTAAACAGGAAAGGGACAAACAGAATCAATTATGCTATGATTTTTACGTTGAGACCTGTTAAAAAAAATGGGTTTAGTCATCCCAGACTTGACCTGCTTCCTGAGGCAAGAAACCGGATGAATCAGCACCGTGAAATTTTTTTTGGAGGTTTAAGAAAATGATCAAATTTGGCAAGGGAAACCTGCGGATACCTAGATGGTCAAAACGCGTCTTCATGGCAGCCGGAGGCTGCACGCCTTTCCGCAAGTACTTCCCTGAATATAAACTGGAAGAGCTGGTTATGATGGCCTACCGGATGATGCTTGAGGATAATAATCTCAAGATGTCACCTAAGGAGATCAAAGACAATATTCAGTTTGCAACCTATGGTGAGTTTGCCGATCATTTCCAGGACCAGCTCCTGTGCGAAGCCAAGGTCCACGATTACCTGGGTCTGGATCCAATGTACAATGTGGGCATCAAAACCGGAGGCGCCACCGGCGGCTCGGCCATACTCACCGGGGCCATGGCAATTG
>JAFDHD010000045.1 GCA_019308995.1 Deltaproteobacteria bacterium
CCAGCGTGGCCCTATCCTCACATGGTGCAATTGAATGATAAACAGAAACCAAAAAAAAGCAACCGGACATTTAATGTGCTATGAACACCGGACATTTTAATTTGCTATTGACAGAGAAGAATGACCAGAGGTAAAGACAAAGACATGAACATCCTCTACAATCATCACCACGGCCCTTGACACTCAATTTTAAAGCAGATATTATGAATTAAAAGCAGGGCAAGAAGCTCGGCGTTGGAATTATTTAACCGCTAAAGACAGTAAGCTAAAAGGGCAACGAAGGCCCGGCCTTAGTTCAGGGAGAACCAAAGGTCGGGTCTTTTTTATTTTCACTTGAAATAATGCAGTCTATTGATCTGCCCCACGAAGGGTTTGAAAGGAGAGTTGAGATATGAAAAGGTTTTTAGTGATGCTCGTTCTTTTTTTAGCCGCCTGGGGTTTTGCCTCAGGTTCAGCAGAGGCTCATTTTGGCATGATCATCCCTTCGGACCAGATGGTAATGCAAGATGACTCCAAAAATGTTCGACTCAATCTCATGTTCTGGCATCCCTTCGAGGGTCATGGCATGGACCTGGTCAGGCCCAAGGCCTTTGGCGTCGTGGTCAACGGCCGGAAGACCGACCTTTCCAAGCAATTGAAATTAAAAAAAATCAACAATCGCACTGCCTGGGAGACGACTTTTCAGGTCCGTCGGCCGGGCCTTTATGTTTTTTTCATGGAGCCTCAGCCCTACTGGGAACCGGCCGAGGACTGCTTTATCGTCCATTATACCAAGGCTTACGTAACCGCGATAGGCGATGACGAGGGCTGGGATGAACCGATCGGCCTTAAGACAGAAATTGTACCGCTTTCCAAACCTTACGGTCTTTATACTGGCAATGTCTTTCAGGGCGCGGTTATGCTCAAAGGCAAAGCTGTGCCTTATGCCGAGGTGGAAGTCGAGTACTTCAACCAGGATGGCAGGTTGATCGCCCCCACTGATTACATGATCACCCAGACCATCAAGGCCGATAAAAACGGCGTCTTCACCTATGCCGCGCCCAGGGCCGGCTGGTGGGGATTTGCCGCGCTCAGCACGGACGATCAGAAGATGAAGCACAACGGACAGGACAAGGACGTTGAGATCGGGGCGGTGATCTGGGTCCGGTTCCACGACATGAAGTGAGCGAGACAAAACGAACAAAATGAATTGACTTTTTAAGGAGAGACCCAAGCATGCATATCTCAGAAGGCGTCCTGAGCGCGCCGGTCCTTCTTACCGGCGGGGCCTTGACCGTTATGGGCACCGCCATCGGCCTCAAGAAGCTGGATTATGACCGCCTGCCTCAGGTGGCGGTCCTGTCGGCGACCTTTTTCGTGGCCTCGCTCATCCATATTCCGGTTGGCCCGAGCAGCGTGCATCTTATCCTCAACGGTTTGATGGGGCTGTTTTTAGGCTGGATTGCCTTTCCGGTTGTTCTGGTCGCCTTGGCGCTGCAGGCTGTTCTTTTTCAATTCGGCGGATTGACCGCTCTGGGGGTTAACACGCTGAACATGGCCCTGCCTGCGGTGGTGTGTTATTATGTCTTGGGCGCGCTTGCCAGGGGCGATAACTTTAATCTGTCCATGCTGGCCTCTTTTTTGGCTGGCGCCGGGGCCATCTTCATGAGCAGTTTGGGGATGGCCTCGGCCCTGGTTTTTACCGGGGAATCCTTCTGGCCCGTGGCCAAGCTTATTGTGTTCGCTCATATTCCGGTGATGATCCTTGAAGGAATCATTGTCGCTGTCTGCGTTCAATTTCTTAAAAAAGTCAGGCCGGAAATGCTGGATGCGGTTTATGTCAAATAAAAAAGGCCCTTCTGAACATCGGGGGAATGGCTTCAAGCTCCTGGCCCTTCTGGCGCCCCTGCTGTTAGTCGGGTCCCCGGCCTTGGCCCATCGGGTCAACATCTTTGCCTGGGTCGAGGGGGACACGGTGTACACGGAAAGCTACTTCAGCGGAGGGAAAAAAGTCAGGAACGGGCTGGTGGAGGTCTTCGACCTGGCTGGCAAAAAGCTTCTGCAAGGCCGCACGAATGAAAAGGGTGAATTCTCTTTCAAGTTTCCCCAGAAATCCAGCCTTCACATCGTGCTCACCGCCTCCATGGGCCACAGAAGCGAGTTTACACTCAGGGCCGAAGAGCCATCTGAAGAGCTCGCCGGCTCAGCTAGGCAGGAGGCTGCCGCAACGGCCCGGGCTCAAACACCGGCCCTAGTGGACCTCGAACAGATCCGGGCCGTGGTCGAAGAAACGCTTGACGCCAGGCTGAAGCCCATTAGTCGCACCCTGGCTGAAATGCAAAAGCCAAGAGGCCCCAGTTTGACCGAAATCATTGGCGGTCTTGGGTATATTTTTGGTATCATGGGCCTGATCATGTATTTTCGCAGTCGAAAAAAGACTGAACAGGGCCCGTCTCATTGAACATCGAGGAGTTTTCCAGCGGATCTTCCTTCATCCACCGCCTTGATCCCCGGGTGAAGATCGTCGCGACCGCGCTGTTCTCAGCCGTGGTGGCCGCGGGAGACAGTTTTATCGTCTTGGGCACGGCCCTGGGGGCAGCGGTGACGCTGATCGCCCTGGCGAGGCTGAACCCAAAGGCGGTCGGCTCCCGCCTTTTAATCGTCAATACCTTCATCCTGCTCCTCTGGCTCATCCTTCCCTTTTCATATCCCGGGGAGACTATTTTTACTATCGGGCCCCTGCGGGCTTCTGAAGAAGGCGTCAGTTATGCCGCGGTCATCACCATCAAATCAAATGCCATTATTTTAACCCTGATCGCTCTGCTGGCCACCTCTTCTGTCTTCACCCTGGTTCACGCCCTGCGGCACTTGCGCCTGCCAGGCAAGCTGGTTCAGCTTTTATTCTTCACCTTTCGCTACTTCCATGTTATGCACCAGGAGTATCTGCGTTTGAGAGACGCCATGCGCATCCGCTGCTTCAAGGCCCGGACCAACTATCATACTTACAGAAGCCTGGCCTATCTGGTGGGGATGCTTCTGGTGCGAAGTTTTGATCATTCTGAAAGGGTCCACCAGGCCATGATATTAAGAGGCTACCAAGGCAAGTTCTGGCTGTTCGATCATTTTGCCTTAAAAACAAAGGACCTGCTCTTCCTGGCCGTCATGACCCTTTTTATATCTGCCTTAGCCGTGGGACAATGGTCGAACCTGCTGCCATAATTAACCTCGAAGACGTCTCCTTTGCTTACCCGCGGGGAAACCTGGTCCTGGATGGCCTGAACTTTACTTTTCCCATGGGCGAAAGAGCCGGACTGGTTGGGCCTACCGGCTCAGGCAAGACCACACTTGTTCATATCATCATGGGTCTGCTCAAGCCCGCTTCAGGCCAGGTGGAAATTTTTAGGCGCCTCTGTGAAAAAGAGGTTGATTTTCGGGAAGTCCGGGCCAGGATCGGCTTTCTGTTTCAGGATGCCGATGATCAGCTTTTCTGCCCCACGGTGGCTGAGGACGTTGCCTTTGGACCGCTCAACTTAGGGATACCTCACGCCCAGGTCCGGGTTCTGGTCAAGGATACCCTGGCCCGGCTCGGATTAGAGGGTTTTGAGAACCGGGTGACATACAAACTATCCGGCGGGGAAAAGCGGCTGGTTTCTTTAGCCACTGTTCTGGCCATGAACCCGGAGCTGCTGCTTATGGATGAACCGACCACCGGCCTGGATGAGGATACCATGGAAAGGCTGGCGCAGCTCCTCTTGAAATCAAACCTGCCTTATCTTATCATCTCTCATGACCATGAATTTCTAGACCGGACCACAACCGGTCTTTATCGCATGAATGAAGGCACGGTTGAAAGGCAGGCGAAGGGGTAATCCCTTGCAGTCTGTCTCTGTAGGGAAAGGACGACGGTCATGCCGAAGACCATTTATCTAGTTGACGCCAGCCTGTATATTTACCGGAGCTATCATGCCATCCCCGGCCTGGCATCCTCGACCGGCCAGCCGACTGGCGCCATTTTCGGTTTTGTAGGCACTATAAACAAGCTTCTGCGCGAAAAAAAACCGGAGTATATGGCCCTGGCCTTTGACGCCAAAGGCCCTACCTTTCGGCATGAAATATTTCCTGAGTACAAGGCCAACCGGCCGCCCATGCCTCCGGAACTCATCAGCCAGCAAGATTTCATCCGCCGCATTACTAAAGCTCTCAATCTCCCCCGGCTGGAGGTGCCCGGGCTGGAGGCCGACGACCTCATCGCCACCCTGACCGCCCGGGCCAGGGAACAAGGCTTTGAAGTAATCATTGTTGGGGCTGATAAGGATTATTACCAGCTTCTGTCCGAAGGGGTGAGTATGTACGATCCCAAACCCAACCGGGAAGGACATGTGTCCGTTGCATTCGTTAAGGAGCGTTTCGGGATAAGCCCGACGGGTTTTTTAGAGGCACAGGGCCTGATGGGAGACGCTACGGACAACTTCAGCGGCGTGCCCGGGGTTGGAGAAAAAACCGCGGTCAAACTCGTGCAGGAGTATGAGACCCTGGAAAACCTGTACCAGAATCTGGATAAGATTAAAAAGACCGGCCTGCATAAAAAGCTGACCGAGCATAAGGCGGACGCCTTCTTAGCGCGCGATCTAGCTCGTCTCAAGACCGATGCGGACCTGAACCTGAACCCGGAAGATATGCGCTTAACCGAACCGGATGTGGAGGCCCTGCGGCAGCTTTACACGGAACTTGATCTTAACCAGTTCCTGAGAGACCTTGGCCCGGAAAAAACCATCAGTTACGAAGATTACCACCTGGTGGACACTGAGGCCGGGCTGGCCGCCCTGGTGGCAGAACTCGAAGACGTGGAGCGTCTGTCCGTGGACCTGGAGACAACGTCAACCGACCCCATGCGCGCCGAGATTGTCGGCCTGTCCCTCTCGGCCAGGCCTCACCGGGCCTTTTATCTGCCTGTGGCCCATCAGACTCCCGACGCCTCCCAGCTGCCTCTGGCCACGATCCTTAAGACGCTTGGCCCGATCCTTGAATCGAAAAAAGTGATCAAAATCGGGCAGAACATAAAATACGACTATATCATCTTCCAGAGGCACGGGATTAAGCTAACGCCCATGGGCGACGACACCATGATCGCCTCTTACCTGCTCAATGCCTCAGACCGGGCGCATAACCTCGACCGAATCTCCCGGAACTACCTTAATCACGCCCCCATATCCTATACCGATGTGGTCGGTGACAAGAAAGCCGGTTTTGAGACTATAAGTCCCAACGAGGCCAGGGATTATGCCTGTGAAGACGCGGACCTCGTCATGATCCTCTCGGACGTTCTCAGGCCCAGGCTTTCTGAAAACAGCCTGCTGAATCTGTATGAAAAGATAGAACTGCCTCTGATCGAAGTGCTGGCTGGCATGGAGATGAACGGGGTAAAGCTGGACGTGGGTCCACTTCGCGACCTGTCCAAGGAACTGGCCAGTCGGGCCGCCAGCTCTGAGGCCAGGATATATGAGCTGGCCGAACGGGAATTCAATATCAACTCCCCCAAACAGGTCGGGCAGGTTCTTTTTGAGGAGCTGAAACTGCCGCTTGGGAAAAAAACAAAGAAAAAGACCGGTTTTTCCACCGATGAGGAGGTGCTGACCAACCTGGCTGAAATCCATCCACTCCCGGCCGAGATCCTGAGCTATCGCATGCTGGTCAAGCTGCGTTCGACCTATGTGGACGCCTTGCCGCAACTGATCAATCCCGAGACGGGCCGGGTCCACACTTCCTATAACCAGACCGGGACAGCCACGGGGCGGCTCTCGAGTTCAGACCCTAATCTGCAAAACATCCCTGTCAGGACCGAGGAAGGCCGCCGCATCCGGGCCGCGTTCGTACCTGAACCGGGCGGCCTCATCCTTTCGGCCGACTACTCCCAGATCGAACTCCGCGTCCTGGCACACTTCTCCGAAGCCGAAGGCCTCCTGGCGGCTTTTTCTGAGGGGGAAGACATCCACACCCGGACGGCGGCTGAAATATTCAACGTCTTCCCGGAGATGGTTACTCCTGAAATGCGTCGAGACGCCAAGGCCATTAATTTTGGCATCATTTATGGCAAACGGGCCTTCGGCCTGGCCAAAGACCTCGGCATCGAACGCCGTAAGGCCCAGGAATATATTGACCAGTATTTCCGCCGCTACAGCGGTATCAAGGCCTTTATTGACAAAACCATCGCGGAAGCCAAATCTGCGGGATACGTCTCCACGCTCTTCAACCGCCAGCGCCGCCTGCCTGAGATCAAGAGCAGCAACCAGGCCGTCCGTTCGGCGGCTGAAAGGATGGCCATCAACACCCCGCTTCAGGGTACAGCGGCCGATATCATCAAGAAGGCCATGATCGCCGTCCACCAGGCCATGAAAAAGGCCCGGCTCTCGGCCAAGCTCATCATGCAGGTTCATGATGAGCTCATCTTTGAAGTTCCTGAAAATGAGGTTGAGAATCTGGCCGAACTGGTTCGTCGTGAGATGGAAGGCGCGGTCAGCTTAAAGGCGCCTCTCGTGGTTGATGTCAGCTATGGGGCCTCCTGGGCCGAAGCCCATTAGGAGGCTCTAGTTTGGATCGTCAAAAATTTTCCTCAGACTGCGACTGTTAAAAAGCCTTAATCCTTTTTAGATATTTGGGAAGGGGTCTGGGGGAAACCTTTTTTTTAAAAAGGGTTCCCACGGTGCTACTCCCGGCCGACGGCCGCAGCCAGTTCATCAACCGCAAAGGCGGGCAGTTTTGAACGTCGGCCTGTTTCGTTTTCCAGGTAATACTTCCCTCGAGTCCTGGTCAGATTGCCAATCTGAGCGGCCGGGAAACCAGACGCGGTCATGAGCTGCACGGCTTTTTCAGCCTCTTTTTCAGCGATTGTGAATAATAAACACCCCGAGGAGATCAGGCCAAGGGGATCATGTTTAAGGAAGCGGCAGACCTTGACCGTCTCCGGGCTAACAAGCAGTTTTTCCTGCCTCACCGTCAGCCCTGTTTGTGAAGCCACGGCGATTTCACGGAGTCCGGTGGCCAGCCCGCCCTCGGTGGGGTCATGCATGGCGTGAATATCCAGGTTTGCTGCGGCAAGCCTGGCCGGAGCGACCACGGACAATCCGGGGTCCAGGAGGAATCCGGCGGCTCGTTCTGTAAATGCCTGGCCGAACTCCTTCTCAAGGGCCTGCTCATGTTCGGCGGCCAGAATCGAGGTCCCTTCTATACCCATGGGGCCTACCTGAATGATGGCGTCGCCCGGCTGGCCATCGCTGGTCTTGAGCGGCTGCGCCGTGGCAAGTTCTCCCCACATGCTCACAGCGATCACCACCGTGTTCACCGCTTCAGACACCTCTGAATGCCCCCCGATCAGGACCACCTCGAGGGCGTCTCCAGCCTCAATCGCCTCGATCATGATGGCCGCCGCCTCCTGCTCGGTGGTGCCGGGCGGCATGATCAGGGTCAAGGTGAAGTACTGAGGCACGGCGCCCATGACGGCCATGTCGTTGGCATTGATATGCACGGCATAGTAACCCGGCCTGGATGTCTTGAAGGTGATGGGATCAGAGGTCACCACCACCTGGCGGTCCCCCAAACGAACCACGGCCGCATCCTCTCCATAACTCGGGCCAACCAGAAGGGCCGGGCTGGTCTTCCGAGGTAAATCCAGAAAACGTTTCAAAAGCCCTGGCGAGATTTTGCCAGGTGCTATCGAGTTGTTTTTAAAGCTCTTCAGCAGTTTATCGGATTTTTTTGACATATTGTCATCTTTCATTGGTTCCAACCCGGCCGCCTAGTCAGAATTCGACCGGAACCCATATCACTAGCGCCAGTATTGAAGATGATGCTTTATTCTTTCCAGGAGAGTTATATCCGCCTTGAACGGATTCTGCGGGGGACAGGGAAGAGACAGCCGGTTCTGCTCGAAAAACGGCGTCTCTTTCAGTTTCAGATTGTAGGCAATAACCATGAGTGTTTCCAGGCTCAACACATCTTCTATATTATAAGCCAGTAATGTCTCCAATGCTCTTTTATTCCCGGTATTTTGAAAATCGTGCCAGAGAAGCACAGCAAAATATCCATCCACACCGTCCAGTTCATTGCGATGAAGCCCGACCTGCTTCTCACATTGTTTTAAGCCGCCTGCGATTCCGACGCTTTTTAATAAATAGCGTAAATCAATATGGGCATGATTTATTTTAATTTTGAAATAGTTCTCGATGAAGGGGACATCAAAGCATTTGCCATTATAGGTTATGATGAGCCGGTAATTCAGAATGTCATCCATAAAGTCATCGAGATTTTCGCCCTGGATATAATAATAAACGGCGCTGCCGTCATAAAGGGAGATGGTCGTAATTTCATGTATATCGCTCAGGCCGGTCGTCTCGATATCCAGGTAAGCGACCGAGTCTCGAAAGGCCGAAAATAAACGCCAGTGTTGACCGGGCGATAACAGGCTTGCAAAAAAATTGGGGTTCCTGTTTCTGAGGTGCAGTTGGGATTGTGCGAGGTAGTTTTTAATGTGTTTTATTCGTCCGGGTGAGAAAGGTATATGCTCAACCCTGGAGAAGGTATCCCAGGATGAGAGTCCGTCCGACCAGATTTGGCGCTCTGTCTTGAGTCCGATGCCCGGGATATGAGAGAAGGTATGGTTCAGCAAGATCGCTCCCGTGATGATAAATACGGGGGGACCTTGCCATGAAAAGGGTCCCCCGTTAATTTATTAACCCCTGATCAGACGCGGCAGCATCATGTGATGCAGGGGACAGAAGCTAACCGGGTTCTGAAAAGCGGCCCCGGTAAAGGCAGCCATGTACCGCCTCAACTCAGCAAAGGCTACGACCTCGTCCACAAAACCACGCCTGGCGCAGTAGATGGGCCGGGACTTTTCCTGGTAGGCCCTGGCCAGCTCGTTCATCTTATCAATAACGGGCTCCAGCGGACGCTCGGCGTCTTTTTCCTTAACCAGACGCCTGGAGAAAGAAGCAGCGGCCGCGGTCTCGCCGTGCATGACGTAAATCTCGGTCGTGGGCGTCCCCAGGCTGAAAACGTTGTGGTTGTTGGCGTTAGGCCCGCCCATGATATAGTGAGCCGCGGCCGTGCCTTTGCGAAGCACGATCAGCATCATGGGCACGTCGGTCTGCTCGATGGAATAAATCAGGGACTGTCCCAATCCCAGTAATTCCGCCTTCTCGGCAATGTCGCCGACATCAATGCCTGAAGTGTCCTGGAACCAGATAATTGGCAGCCGATCCCGGCCGCACTGGGTTACGAATTCGTTCAGCTTGATCAGGCCCTCCCGGTAGAGTTTCCCGCCGATGCCAGGGTAGGCTCCTTGGGCGTATTTGGGGTAGTCCTTGGGCAGGATGCCTTGGCGGTTCCCGATGACCCCAACCGGATAGCCGTCAACCTTGACCAGGCCGGTATAGACCTCCGGGCCGTAGTCCGGCCTGAATTCCAGATGCTCACTGCGATCCACCAGCCGCGCCAGGAAGTTGTCAAAGTCATAGACCGCCTTCTGGTTAAAGGGGACAATGGAATTGATATCCTCAATGGGATACTTGGGTTCGGCCGGCTCGTCCACCCGGAAGAACCTGGGATGATAGGCCGGCATTTGAGACATCCATTCTTTAAGCGAGTCCAGCACGCCTTTTTCTTCCTCATAGACCTCGCGGAAGAAGCCGGTTTCATTGTAATGAATCTTGACCGTGCCCGGGGGTTCCTGCTTGAAATGCCGGGTGGCCTCGATAAGCTGCTCCGCGCCTTCCAGATCAAAATACCCTTTGGGGCTCATACCGCCGACGATACCGCCGCCGCCCACCGCGATGTTGGCGTCCTTATGGGCAATGAGGATGGTGGGGCTGATACCCTGGTATCCTCCGCCGGCGGGGTTGGTGCCATAGATGCCCGCCAGGACCGGGATACCCATTTTTTCCAGCTCGGCGTGGCGGAAGAAGGGGGTGCCGCCGCCACGGCGGTTGGGATAAACCTCCTCCTGCTGGGTCAATTTGACGCCGCTGCAGTTGACGATCCAGGTCAGAGGCACATGGAGTCGCTTGGCCATGTCGGTCACCCGCAGGATGTTGTCCGCCTGACCCGGCAGCCAGGCCCCGGCCATAACCTTGTTATCAAAACCAATGACCGCAGACCACCTGCCGCCGATCCTGGCCAGGCCGTTGACTACACCGGTGGCGCCTTCCTCGTTATCATCGGGGTTGTATATGGTATGAAGCGGCGTCCAGGTTCCCGGGTCTACCAGGTACTCCAGCCGATCCCAGATTGTCATCTGACCCCGTTTGTGAATGACCTCGGCCGGCAGACCGGCGTTCTTGACCTTCTCCACCGCCGCGGCCATTTCATTCTCAACTTCAGCGATCTGCCTCCGATTTTCTTCCATCCGTTGTGCTGCGGATTCTCTGAGCGGTTTGCCTAGATCATTCATCTTCTTCCAGTATGGCCACATAATAAAACTCCTTTTGTCTTCCTTAGCGTCTCTTGGTCAAATTTTTTCAGCGGTTGGCCTTGCGGTACCCGAGCTGATCCTGAGCGATGATCATCTTGCAGACGTTGATCGAACCTTCCACGATGCAGTAGCTCGGCGCGTCGCGGAAGTACCTGGCCACCGGATATTCGGTCGAATAGCCGTAAGCCCCCAGGATGCGCATGGCGTAATTCGCGGCCTTGGTGATGACCTCGCCGGAGAGGTACTTGGCATGAGCTACTTCGAGGGTGTTGCCCAGGTTTCCCTGGTCCTTCTGCCAGGCGGCTTTATAAACCAGCAGCCGCGCCGCCTCGATCTCGACGCACAGCTGGGCGAGCAGGTCCTGGTTCATCTGAAACTGGCCGATGGGCTGGCCGAACTGTTCGCGTTCATTCATGTAAGTCGTGACCGCGTCCAGGCAGGCCTGGGCCACGCCCACCGCGCCAGCCGCGGCTGAGAGCCGGGTCTGGTTCAAAGAACCAAAGACAATCCTGGCCCCGTCACCGGGATTTCCCAGGATGTTTTCCTTGGGAACCATGGTGTCTTCCAGAACGACCTCGCCGGTGGGAGATGAGCGCACGCCCATCTTTTCCAGCATGGAGGTCGTGACGCCGTTAAAATTTTTCGGTTCAATGACAAAAGCCGAGAGGCCTTTGCCTCCTTTTGACCTGTCGGTAAAAGCGTAATAAACCAGCACGTCGGCGATATGAGCGTTTGATATCCAGGTCTTGGAGCCATTAAGGAGCCAGTAGTCCCCCTTATCTTCAGCCGTGGACTTGATGCCCATGACATCCGAACCGGCGTCAGGCTCGGTAATGGCAAAGCTGCCCAGGTATTCGGCTGAGACAAGTTTACGGATGTATTTCTCTTTAGCCTGCTCGGTGCCATAAAGGTAAATGGGATAAGCACAGCCCAGGCCCAGCAGGTTGATCTGGACTCGCAGCGAGCCGGAGGCCCGGGCGATCTCTTCGGTGATGATTGCAACGGCCAGCCAGCCCATATTGTTGCCACCGTATTCTTCCGGGATTACCGTGCCAAACATCCCCAGTTCCCCCATCTTCTTGACTACTTCCTCATGAGGGAAGTAGTGGTCCTCGTCCCATTGATCAGCATAAGGCGCAATCTCATTCTGGGCAAAGTCTCTAGTCATGTCTCTAAGCATCTCTAAATCTTCAGACAGCTCGAAATCCATGGAATCCTCCTTGTCCGCCAATATTTAAAAGGATAGAAACTCAAGTGCTGGCGGGCTAGATGTAGGTTGATTATCTAAGTCTTAATAAGGATAGAATGTTCCTTCCTTTTTCCAGTTTACATTTTATCGGGCGTATAGTAGCATATTTCCGCTGATCCTAAAAGTGATTTTGGGACTTGTTACTAGACGGAGAAGAACTAATATTTGAGCCGGTTTTCATATTTTGATCGCCGGAATTTTTAGCAAGTGATGAGGAAGTGATTCTGCATGCCCCTCCAGATTAAAAGCAAGTTCTGGATTGAGGACGAGATGGGCAGGCCTGTCTTCGGCCAGGGCCGGCGAATCATTTTGGAAAAGATAGATGAGCTCGGTTCGATCCGGGCCGCGGCCGCAGCCTTGAAAATGTCCTACCGCGCCGTCTGGGGCAAGATCAAGTCCGCCGAAGAGCGCCTCGGGATAAAGCTGGTCGAGACAACGCCGGGCGGTGGAAAAAGCAGGGGGGCGCGGCTGACGCCTGAAGCCCGGGACTTCCTGCGCATGTTTCAGCAGCTTCACGATCGAGGTAATACCCAGGCTGACCGGCTGTTTAAAAAGGTCTTCAAAACTTGAGGCTCGTCTTTTAATTCCGCTACTTTAACCTTTCTGACAAGATAGATTCTTAAATAAAGGAGGAGTATTTTCATGGGTGAGGAACTCGACTCGAGATGTTCCATATGCGGCATAAATGTTAATGAAAGGGCCTGCTACGTTGAATCGGGCAGAGGCCCGGATAACTGCCCCACCATAAATTTGAAAGAGTTGAACGAGGAGGCCAATCAGGAGTATGCAGACCCCAAAATCCGTGAATTCGCCCGCCTGTCTTCCATACAGGAAAGCGAATGTTACCTCGAACGGGACAAAAGGCCGTACCTGCTTCACCCTAGCAAGCCGAGGATCCAGGAGATATGCGAGTTTGCCGATAAGATAGGGGCCAAAAAACTCGGCCTGGCCTTCTGCGTCGGTCTGGCCATTGAAGCGCGAATGGTGGATAACATACTTACCCGGCAGGGTTTCCAGGTGGTGAGCGTCATCTGCAAGGTCGGGCGTATTCTGAAGGAAACGATTGGCATCAAGGACGAGGAAAAGATCTTCATCGGCACAGACGAATCGGCCTGCAACCCCATCCTCCAGGCCAAGGTTTTGAATCATCATGGCACGGACCTCAACATACTGCTGGGTCTCTGCGTGGGCCATGACTGCCTCTTTTTGAAATATGCTGAGGCTTATAACACCGTCCTGGCGGTCAAGGACCGGGTCACAGGCCACAACCCCTTGGCTGCGGTCTATACCTCAAACTCTTACTACATGTTCACCCAGCGGCCGGGCTTCTGATTTTAAAGGAAACGTTTCAAGACCGCCTGCCATGTCCGACACACTCGAAACACTCAGACAGCACGCCTTGAACCTCTGGCAGGATCACGGCCTCTTGGGGGAGCGAGTCCGCGTTAAGGCTCGACCTTTAACCCCCGAGGAAGCCATTGGCAATCCGGAAGCAGATGACTTCCCCCTGCAAAAAGGCAAGGAACGCCTCATTCAGGCCGAGTTCAAAGGCAGCCTGGGGCAGGCCTTTACCGACCTTTACGGGGATTTTGAAGGGTCCCTCGAGGAAGTCACCAATATGGCCGCGAAGAACAGCTTCCGCCGGGCCGTGTTCGTGGCGGCCCTGAATGCGGTTTTAAGGCGCCTCGGCCTGGTTGAAAAAACAATCCATTGTAAAGACCGAGGTCCGGATCGGTGCGCTCAGGAGCTGACCGGCCATCTCCAGGAGCGCTTTGGTCCGGTTAAAATCGTGCAGGTCGGTTTCCAGCCCCGCATGGTAGAAAGCCTGGCCCAAGAATTTTCCTTGCGCGTCCTGGACCTGGACCCGGACAATATAGGCCTCAAGCGATTCGGGGTTATGATCGAAGGCCCGGAGGCGGCCGCAGAGGCGATTGCATGGGCTGACCTACTGTTTGTCACCGGCACCATCCTGGTCAACGACACCGTTGATCGTTTTCTAAATCAAAAGCCGGTCCTCTTCTATGGAACCACCATCGCCGGGGCAGCCCGCCTCATGGGCTGGGAACGGTTTTGCGCCTGCGGTGAATAAGGGGCTTAATCAGGCAGCATGGCCACCACCCGCGCCGGTGCGCCGCTGCCGCCCTTGACCTTGAGGGGGAAGCAGGCCACCTTGAAACCAAAGGAAGGCAGGGGCGCCAGGTTTAGCAGGCGTTCGATCTGGGAGTATGAAACGTCCGCCTGATGCGCGGCCCAGAAAATACCTTCTTCCTGCCTGTTCACGGCCTCCTTTGCCTGCCGATTCAAGGGGCAATCCCACCCCCAGGCGTCAATCCCCATGACCCGGATACCCTGGTCATACAGCCAGCGCGTCGCTTCGGCGGTAACACCGCATCCTTTGAACATATAGTCAGGCTGACCGTAAAATTCATCACGCCCGGTGCGCACCAGGACAATGTCCAGCGGTTTCAGTGTATAACCGATACGGCTTAATTCCTGCTGGACTTCCTTCACTGTGACCGGATCGCCGTCGGCCTTGTGTTTCATCTCCAGGACAAGGCCGTCATTAAAGAACCACTCCAGCGGCAGTTCGTCCACTGTCTGCGCTGGCTGACCCTGGATCCGGCTGTTATAATGCCAGGGCGCGTCAATGTGTGTGCTGCCATGAGTGCTAAAGCGAGTGAACTCTTCAACCGCCCAGCCTTCACCCCGGCGGAGCAGGTTTGAAGGGACTTTGAACATGGACTCGATCATCTTTGCGCCCTCGGAGTGATCATGGTAGGTGATTTCCAGATCAGGCCCGGTGGCAATGGTGGTGGAAAGGTCAATGAATCGCATGAGTTCATACCTCCCGCAGGCAGGTGAATACTGGCCAAAGTGTAAAACACCGCCCTTTTTTTACGTCTTTCGTTTCCAGGTCCATTTTTTTACGCTCTCCTTGAGGTCCCGGTAGCCAGCTCCCTGGGAGACGGCTTTTAAACATTCTTCAGGATTGACCACCGTGCTTCCGGCCAGGACATCCACGCCGTAACGCCAGAGGACCGGGCTGGCCGGAGTGCTGGGGCCCATCATCGCTGTGAAAGGCTGACGGCAGAGCGGGAGCATGTCATGGTAGGTTCCGTTCATGAGCACCGTGGCCGTCAGAACCACGGTCCTGCAGCGAGGCAGAATCTCTCCGGCCTGTGCGGCGGGCCGATCCCCTGGTATGGTCTTGAGCTCCAGAACATGAAGCTCGCCCGCTTCCTCACGAAGTCGTTCCACAAAAGGAAAATGTCCGATTACAGCCACCGGCTCATCCCGCCCGTGCTCAATGACCATGTCTAGGGCGGGCGTCTCCTGAAAGCAGTGCGGCGGAACCGGCAGCATCGCATTTAAGGCCGCTAGGCCGACAGAGGCCTCCAGGGGGAAGCTCGACTTAAGGTAGCCCGCCAGTTCCTGGGCGCTGAGGTCCTCCAGGGTTCCAACCTGGCTGACCAGGTTTTTTCGTCCGTGCTCGTGTGACGCCAGGGTGGAGGCCAGGCCGCACCGAGGGGGGGTCTGAGAAGTGCGGGGTTGAGCGCCGCCCAGACAAACTACGGTCAGAAAGGGGCCGATACGCACGCTTTCCACGGGTATAGGCTCTTGGGGAAGCCCTTTGAGCATCTCATCCAGAACAGGCAGTCGCCCGCTATTTTGATCCTTTCCAGCCCCTGCCATAATATTTTTCCCTCTTCTTTTAATGATTACCCTCCTTCATGGCAGCCTGTTATAAAGCGACGGCTCAACCTTTGTTATAAAAACCGGTTTGACCCCTCGGCCGTCAGACTTGAAATAATACTTGCCACCCAGACCCTGAAAGGCTTTTTGGGGGCTGTCGAGTCCGTTCAGGTACTCTGTAATCCGGTCCGCCTGATCGCCGGCCGCGACAAGGGCTTCCAGGGTAAGGTTCACGGCATCGTTCGCCAGGACAGCCAGCCAGTCGGGCGCCATATGGTACCGGGCTTTGAAATCATCAATAAATTTTCGAGCCTTCGGGTCAGCGTCCTTGTCATCAAAAGGCAGGCATAGATATGCCTGAGCCGAGAGTTTCTCCAGGAAGATGGCCGCATCATTCATGGCCAGGGCTTGGGTTCCCAGTATGGTGGCCTTGAGTCCATGGTCATGCAGCACCTTGGCTACAGAGACGGCAGACCGGGCGCTAAGAGCCAGGAAGACGGCTTCGGGCCTGCTTACCGTCGCCTGAATCATGAGTTTTTCCCTGCTTGCTTCTGGGTTTGAAAAAACGATGGCCTTGATACTGGCTGTTTTTTTCTGTTTCAAGGCCCGGGCGAAGGATTGGGCCAGGCTGCGCCCGTAATCCGAATCTTCGTGGATGACCAGCAACCGGCGCATCTTCAAGGTACCGATCGCATACTCGGCCAGAGCCTCAGCCTGGGCCGAATCCGACGTCATGAGCCGGAAAAAGAGACCCTTGTCTGAAAGTGAAATATCGTCCCCGCTTAAGACAGGCAGCAGGACAGGGAGGTTGGCCTTGAGATACATGGGCCGACTGGCCGCAAAGGCGTGCTCTAGCAAATGGCCGATGACGACATGGACTCGAGGGTCTCGGGCCAGCCGCCGCGAACCGGGCATGTCGGCGATTTGAGCCTCATCTTCGAGGCGCAGCTTGACCGGTCGGCCCTTGATTCCACCGGCTGCATTGACCGCGTCAATCGCCATCTGGGCTCCCCTGATCAGGTTCTCACCATAAGGCTTCAAGGGGCCGCTCTGCGGAGCCACCAGACCTAAATATATGTAACCCCTGTTTTTTAGAGCCGGAGTTTGGGCCTTTTCACAGCCGGCCAGACAGACGAGCAGGAAGACCAGGATCAGGAAGGCGGGTCCGGTTTTCTTTTGACTAATGTTCATTTTCTTTTTGTTTGCCGAGGCCGGAACAGTATTCTAACCGGAGTCTTGTCCAGGCCGAAAGCCTCCCGGAAGCTGTTGGCCAGGTAGCGTTCGTAAGAGAAGTGTACCTTATCTGGATGATTGGTGAAAAGGACAAAGGTCGGGGGCCGGGTGCTGGCCTGGGTCGCATAGTAGAATTTCAGCCTGTGCCTGCCGATGCGAGGTGGAGAATGCTTCATTAAGATCTGGCGCAGAACTCGATTAAGCCGCCCCGTGGTCACCCGGGCCGTATACTGGGCAAAGACCTCTTCAAGGGACTCAAATATTTTTTCAACTCTAAGACCGGTCTTGGCTGATGCGGTCAGGAACGGGGCAAAGCTTAAGAAACGAAGCTTGAGGTCCATCTGGTCCCTGATTTTTTTCTGCCTGACCAGCTTGTCCTCAACCAGATCCCACTTGTTAAAGAGCAGGATGAGACCCCGGCCGCGATCTAAGGCGTACCCGGCCACATGGGCATCCTGGTCTGTGATGCCTTCCAGGCTGTCAAGCAAAAGCAGGGCCACATCGCAGCGCTCCATGCTCCTTAAGGCTCGGACGATGGCGAATTTTTCTATTCTGAAGGAAACCCTGCCTTTGCGCCGGATACCGGCCGTATCCACAAAAAGGTAAGTCCGGCCCTGGCGCTCTATCTCAATGTCCACCGGGTCCCTGGTCGTGCCCGGCTTCTCGTTGACTAGGGTCCGCTCCTGGCCGATGAGCCTGTTAATCAGGGATGATTTGCCCACGTTGGGTCGCCCGATAACAGCCACGCGGATCAGGTTTTCACGAACCGGGGCCTCCTCTCCAGGCGGCAGCGATTCAACCACCGCCTTGATGAAATCACGAATACCATACCCGTGGGCCGCGGAAAGAGACAGCATCGGTTCGATGCCCAGGGTATAAAAATCTGCCAGCGCCTCTTCCTTTTCCGGACCGTCAATCTTGTTAACCACAAAGATGAAGGGCCGTCCGGAGCGGCGCAGGATGTCAGTCAGTTCATGGTCGTGAGGATTCAGGCCGGCCTTCCCGTCAACGAGCAGGATGGTGAGGTCAGCTTCTTCCAGAGCCAGAAGGGTTTGAGCCCTGATCTGAGGCAGCAGCCCGTCATGCGCTTCCAGTTCAAACCCGCCGGTGTCAATCAGTGTAATCAGTCGGCCTTCAAGCTCTATCTCAGCGTAATTGCGGTCCCTGGTGACGCCGGGCGTGTCATCTACAATGGCCTTGTTACGACCAACCAGGCGATTGAAGAGCGTAGATTTGCCCACGTTGGGCCGGCCGACGATGGCCACAAGCGGTCTCATGTCCGGCCCTCAATCTTTTGACGGATATTAATAATCACCCGGCGCAGTTCAGGCATAAAGCGGAACTCCTCACGATCAAGAAGCCCTTTGAGGGACCGTACAGCCGGGGGGATGTACTGTCTGAAAAGGGGTTTGCCTTTGATCCGGCTTAAGAAGCCGTAAGCGCCCAGGACTTGCAGCAACCGGCACACGGCCAGGAAATGGTAGCTGGCCGTAAAGGCGGCCAGGTCAAATCCGGGCTTGCCTGTTCGCAATTGAATGTAATAACTTCGCATTTCTTCACGGAAAGGCTCGCTCAGGTCGGTATATGGATCGTAAAGGAGACTGGCCAGGTCATAGCCGGGCGGTCCGAGGCGCGCCCCCTGAAAATCTATCAGACGAGGCCGCCCCTGTTTGATCATGACGTTCCTGGATTGAAAGTCCCGATGCATCAGAACCGCCTCAGTCTCATGCAGGGCCGCGTCGGCCAGGGCCTCGAACTCAGGGGTCAGGCGCCGCACCGGCAGGGTTAATCCCAGGTCGCCTCTCAGGAACTGAGCGGTGAAGTACCCGGTTTCTCTGTCCAGGATAAGGGCCCTGTCGTATCGTGGAGTCTGGTAACACCATTTTGGATCGAAGCCTTTTTTCCCTTTTTGATGAACATTGGCCATGAGGCTGATGACACGCTGATACATTTCGACTCGGCCGCTGAAGTCCAGGGTGCAGGCGACGTTCTGCAGTGAAGAGTTGCCCAGATCCTCGATTAAGAAAAGGCCGTGTTCCTGATCCACGGCCAGAAACTCAGGACCAGCCTGGTTCAATGACCAGAGGTGCCTGCCGATCAGCTCATAGGAGCGATTTTCAGCCCGGTCTCGACCCTGCACCAGAAGCGCGGTCCTTAAGCCGGAACTCACCCGATAAAAGCATCTGTCCGATCCGTCACCATAGAGAGGCTCCCATGACAGGTCATCATGACTCCGGGCCGCCCGAGGCCAGGCCGCCAGAACGAACTCGATTGATTTCTCGTCCGGTTGAAGCTCAGTCAATCTTGGCGCCCCCGTTCAAATCACTTTCAGCCAGGACTCCCTCGGCCAGAACGCTGTTGACGATCCTGACCCCGGCCGCCACCCTGGCTCCCTTCCAAAGCACTGAATTTTTTACCAGGGCCCCGGCCTCAATAATCACCTCTTCATCCAGGCTGGCCCAGCCCTGGATTACGGCTTCCGGATTCACCTCGACTTCAGAACCCTCAAAGACAGGCCCCTCGGCCCTGGCCGTGAGCAGATCGCCGTGAATCTTGAGATAATCCAGACGGGTTTCAATTTTCCGCCACGTTAAATCGTTGGCCACGAAAGCCCGTACCCGCGCCCCGGCCTTGATCAGCGCCTGGTAAGTATGGATGATGTCATACGGCCCCTCAGGTATCCAGGCCAGAAGCTCCGGCTCGATAATGTGAATCCCGGTAAAGGCCAGAGTTCGCCAGGCCAGGCCTTCAGGCGGGGCCGCCCACTCCCCTCGAAATCCGCGAATCAAGCCTGTCGAATCAAGGCCGACGTTATTGAACCTGGGGCAGTCATGAAGCACCAGGGTGGCCATGGGTCTCTCGGCCATGTGATCGCCAACCACGGCGCTCAGGTCAATGCTGGTCAGGATGACCCCGTTGATAAGAATAAAGGGGTCTTGGCCAAGAAACGGCGCTGCGTTTTTAACCCCGCCGCCCGTGCCCAGTATTTTTTCTTCGCGGAAGGTATGTATCGCTAAATGGTTATTTATTTCAGACAGTTGACGTTCAAGCTGAGCGGCGAGGTGGTGGGTGTTGACCGCGACCTCCTGCACGCCGATTCCTGCCAGAAGGTCCAGGTTGTAAGAGATCACGGGCCGGTTGAGAACAGGGAACAGGGCCTTGGGTTTGACCAGCGTCAGCGGTCTGGCCCTCAGACCCAGGCCCGCTGCCAGGATCATGGCTTTTTTTATTTGGTTCAAACTAACTCCCTGTCTTTCACTCAAATTATAGAGATAAAAAAATAACACATCTGGGGGCTGTGTGGGCGTTTTTTTGATATTCATAAAGTATGTCTCCGCCGGAAGGAGATAAATAACGAATCTGATGTTTTTAAAAAAACCATTATTTTCTCCCTTTGTCTTTACAGCCGCCATTATTGTAATTTTGCACGTTCTGGCCGCTAATTTATTGATTTTAGGTCTCATCACTTGATTCGAGCTTGCAAAAGAAAGGGAAGGCGTGATAGTTTGGAATCATCATGCTTTAAAAAGGAGAGTTCAAGGATTTACTTAGGATTACAAGGAGATAAAAAGAAAGTTCGAAAGAAGCCGTCCGGCCGGTTCATGCGGATGTCAGGTATTTAAGGAGAGAATTATGGTTGACACCAGGTTCATTGAACGATTTATTGAAACCCTGAAACTTACGTGCCCTTATTGTGGTTCAACCAATGTAGATATTGATTGGAAAGAAGGTGAGGGGAGCGAAGTCATTGTGGAAAACATTTGTGAAGACTGTAGCGGCGAATGGTCCAAACGCTATAAATTGATAGAAGAATATATTAGAAGTGAGGAGGAAGGGAAATAGGAGACAGCACTAAAAAATTTTCTAAAAAATACCGGCCGGGCTGGTTTCTGCCAATCCGGCTGGAAATTTTATATGAGCACTCAAAGTGAGCTCTAGGCTGTGACTGAGAACGCGTTATCCGATCTTGTCGGCCGGATGCTGATGATCGGCTTTGATGGAGAAGACCTGAGCCGGGAAGTCCGCGACCTGCTGTTTGATGTCCGGCCGGGTGGAATTATCCTGTTTAAACGCAATGTTGGAGGCGGTCCGGCTCAGATGGCCCGATTGATAAGCGGCTGTCAGGATTTATCCATGAATGAATTCGGTCGGCCTCTGCTGGTGGCCATTGACCAGGAAGGCGGTCCGGTCCGCCGGCTTGATGCGCCGTTTTCCGTTCTGGCAAGTCAGCGGGAGATGGCCGAGAAGCTGAATCGAGAAGAAGTCCGGGCTCTTGGTTCTACGAGCGGCCGCGAGCTCGTTTCGGTAGGCATAAACCTGAATCTGACTCCGGTGCTGGACCTTCGGACTGACCCAGAGGCGACCCTGATGGCCGAGCGTTCTTTCGGCCCGAACCCGGAGGTTGCGGCAAGCCTGGGCACGGCCTTGATCGAGGGCCATGCTGATACCGGCGTCCTGACATGCGCCAAGCATTTCCCGGGCATCGGCGATGTTCATCTCGACCCGCACCAGGACCTGCCCCGGGTTGAGCACTCCTTTGACAGGCTCAAATCTGTAGAAATATTTCCCTTCAAGAAGGCCGTTGAAAACGGCGTCGCCTGCGTTATGACCGCTCATGTCAGCTTCCCGGACCTTGACCCGGACTGGCCTGGAACCTTGTCCCGCAAAATTCTGACCGACCTTCTGCGGGAAGAAATGGGGTTTACCGGGTTGATCCTGACCGATGACCTGGAGATGGGCGCGGTGGTCAGGCACTACCAGCTCGGCCCGGCCGCGGTCCGATCCGTCATGGCCGGGGCGGACATGATGCTGATTTGCCACCGGCCTGACCGAATGCGCCAGGCCAGAGAGGCTCTTCTTGAGGCCGTGCGTCAGGGTGAAATCAGCAGGGACCGTTTGCAGGCCACCTCAGTTCGTCTGGATAAGACCTTGAAAAAAATACCCCGGCCTGACCCCGCCCAGTGGACCGAAGTGTTTAAGTAAAAACCTGATCCGCTCAATCCAACCAAAAAATAAGGAAAAAGATTATGACCCTTATTAGAATCCATGAAAGAGATAACGTGGCCGTGGCTCTTCGGGAACTTAAACAGGGAGAAACCGTCTCTTTACCTTGGGGCGGGGATCTCACCATCAAGGAGGATATTCCGGTCAGCCACAAAGTTTCCCTGGAAGACCTTGCTCAAGACCAGACGATCGTAAGATACGGGCAGCCCATCGGTGAGGCCGTTTCCGCCGTACCTAAAGGAAGCTGGATTCACACGCACAGCCTCAAACTTCCAGATAAAATAAAAGCAGAACCTGAACCGGCCTCCGGTTTCGCGGTGCTCGAAGGGTATGGCCCTTCAACCTTTCCCGGATTCACACGTCCCAAGGGACCGGCTGGAATACGGAACCACCTGCTGATTCTTCCGACCGTAGCCTGCGCCTGTGGTGTGGTGAGGGCCATTGGGCAAGCCCTGCCAGAAGCGGTGACTCTGGAACATGGGCATGGGTGCGGACGAGCTGGTAAGGATCACCAGAGAACCCTGGCGGTTCTGGAAGGCATCGGCGCCAACCCGAACGTCGGCGCTGTTTTGCTGGTAGGGTTGGGCTGTGAGGCTGTAAACGGAGAAAAACTGGCCGAAAAAATCGCTTCTTCAGGGAGACCGATCGAGTATCTTGAGATTCAGAAGTCCGGCGGTTCCAGACTCACGACCGCCAAAGGAATTGATCTGGCCAAGGCCCTGATGAAAAATATTTCCTCGCAGAAAAAGGAGCCTCACCCTATAAGTGAAATAATCCTTGGCCTTCAATGCGGCGGCTCCGACGCCCTTTCCGGAGTAACCGCCAATCCTGCCGTGGGTTTGGCTTCAGACTGGATCATTTCCCAGGGCGGCACGGCTGTCCTGGCTGAAACGACCGAGATGATCGGAACGACGCACCTGCTCCAGGCACGGGCTGCTGCCGAGGAGGTGGCTCGAGATATCCATGAAATGATAACCAACGCTGAAGCGGCCATCCGAAAGCAGCTGGGTGAATATGCTCATCTGGCCATCGCTCCTGGCAACATGGATGGCGGGCTTTCGAGTATCATGGAAAAATCCCTGGGCTGCATCACCAAAGGCGGTAACTCTCCCATACAGGAAGTCATCGAGTACGCACAACCGCCAACCCGCAAAGGGCTGGTTCTCATGGACACCCCGGGTTATGATATCGAGTCCCTGGGAGGCCTTGTCGCGGGCGGCGCCCAGGTCATCCTTTTTACCACGGGCCGGGGTTCGCCGGTCGGAACGCCTGTCTCATCCACGATCAAGGTGGCGAGTAACTCCGACCTCTGGCAGCGCATGGAGGACGATATGGACCTAAATGCCGGCCAGATCGCCGATGGCGCACGTACTCTTAAAGAGATGGGCATGGAACTTATTGACCTGGTCATGGAGGTCTTGGGCGGGAAGCTCACCAAATCAGAAGAAAACCAGCAGGAAGTGCTCGGTTTTTCCATGACCGGCCAAGCCGGTTAAAGCCAGGGCAAGGGCCTGGAAGGATATGGCCGGGCTCATCCCAACTGGTTCAAGGATGGCAAACGAAAATAATAGGACCACCTGGTTAAGTCAAGCTTAATCACAAGGCGGTCTGATGGAGCATAACTTCACAGGTCGCCTTCTATTTTTTTTGAGAAACCCTTATAACAAAAATCGGCTCGGTCATTGCTTAAAGGCAAGAAGTTTCCGTATTTACCTCCCGGCCTAATCAGCGAGCGCAGTTATGTTGACAGCATCCCAGAGCCGTGATAGCTTTCATATACAATCAAAAGTTGGTGTTCTTTTCACACAACAAAACCTCGAAAGTGACTGCGACAAATTACAGACAAAGGCCAGGTGTTATCTTATCCATTATTGAACTAATTTAAACAGCATGAACCATGGCGTTTTGAGACCAAGGCGCCGCAACAAGGCAAGTGGGAATTCCTTTAGTTGACCGGCAGCACTCCTGGCAGTGCTGATAACCAGACCCTTCTGAAAAAAAAGGAGGGTCATCAAGAAAGGAGCATTAGATGGATAGAAGGATTAAGAGATTCATTGGGCTTGGACTTGCCAGTGTGGTAATCCTTGTGGTGGCCGTAGCGCTCACCCTGCCTGTCTCGGGAGCGAGCAAGGCCAAACCGTGGGAAGTATGGGATTATTCAAAAGAGAAACCGGTTCGGGGCGGATATCTCCACACTGCCGGGGCCAGAGACGTCGGGCTATTGAACCCCAACCACTGGCCGGTGAACGACTGGCTGGTCATCAACTTTTTCTTTGAAAAATTATTGATTACCGATGGTAATTATCGCCCGGTTCCCTGGATGGTCGTGTCCTGGGATTACCCTGATCCGTTGACCTGCATCATGGAGCTGAAAAAAGGGATTACCTATCACGATGGAACCGCTTTCAACGCCGCGTCCGTGAAATACCTGTTAGATTACATTAAAAATAAAAAGAACGGCTGCTGGTCCCGAGCCTGGATTAAACCGATTAAATCCGTAGAAGTGGTAGATGAATATACGCTCAAGTGGACCTTCAAGGAGCAGTGGGCGGCCTTCCTGGGGATTATCGCCAATGTTCCGGGATACATGATCTCCCCTGAAATCCTCAAGCAGGACACCAGGAAAGTAAAGGTTTCGGATAGCACCCCGGTCGGCACCGGGCAGTGGATCCTTGAAGACCGCAGCCATGGAAACTACATCAAGGCCAAACGCAATCCCAACTGGTGGTTTGGCAAATCAATCGGCCACCCGGATATGCCTTA
>JAFDHD010000046.1 GCA_019308995.1 Deltaproteobacteria bacterium
ATGCCAACGACCTCTCCCATTATTTTCCTCTCCTCTTTCATGACCCGACCTCCTTGAACAACTTCTTCTCACGTTAATGCAATTTCGTGTCCAAAGAAACCGGGGGCAACTCACATGAAGTAATTAACGATCTCGAATGGATCCCCGCTAGGAAAATGTAAAAAAACCTGGACGCGGACAAAGGGGTCAAAAACCTGACATCCAAAGATTTTGGCCATATCCGGGTCCGCAGGCACCGCTTCGAGATACATCTCGCCCCGGCCGATCTTCAAGCCGATTTTATCCTGCAAGATTCGAATAAGGGCCTTTTTTTCGACAATTTCCTCAAACGTGATATGAGAGGCCAGTTCCAACGGCATGAAGTTTTCGAAGAAGTGGAGCTGAGAGCGGTCACACATCAGAACACGGTGAATCTGCGCAACGGGGTCCTCATTGGCCAGGCCGAAAAACGTTCTAAGATCTTTGGCTATGCTTGTCTGGCCGACTTTTACGTTCCGAATTCCCAAGTGTTTTATTTCACTCTTCTGAACGGTATTCACAATATCCAGTAGGCTGGTGTAGATGGACTGTTTTTTTCCCGGTATCTTCTCTGAAACAAAGGTGCCCTTCCCTCGGTTTCGGGTTATGAGTCCCTCCTTTTCCAGATGGGACAGGGACTCCCGAATGGTGATCCGGCTGACCCCGAAATGCTCTGCCAGCCTTTCTTCACTGAGGAGCTTGCTGCCTGGTTCATACTGCCCGGAGAGGATTTTATTTCTAAGACTAGAAGCAATACGACTGTAAAGAGGAATGACCTCTTTGTTTATAAGGTCTTTCATGAATGGTTTCCCCTTGTAAGCCCTGAAAAAAGGCGCTTCTTGTAGATCCGCGGCACCATAGCACGATCGGCAAGCACGCGAAGCCAGGGGTCGGAGTGACGCCCAAGTTCAGAAGCTGCAGCGGCAATCAAATGCGCCGCGGCCGTGTCAGTCCAGAACCAGTCCTCGATCTGTTGAACCGTGCCCCTGCCCGGTTGGCCCTGCGCGGCTTCGGTGTACCAGGTCCGGAGATCATCACACCCCAGCCGGATCAATTCTCGAAGCTCAAGTTCGCTCTCCGTCTCAGGCGCGGGGTTGCCGTCCGCCAGCTTTCCGAGCAATCGGACGACCTGGGCGAGCCTCAAGCCGCTCACGGATGGCGCCGCCCTGCCTCGAGACTCGACGTAGACAGCATGCCACGGTTTGAGTTGTTCGATCTCTGTGAGCACCAGGCGCAAGCGCTCCGGTTGGTCTTCTTGATTGGGTTCGAACCTCACCGGGCAAGTCCACACGGTTTCGGTGTCCGTTTCGGTCTCGGGCGCATAGTCTGGGAAGTTTTCCAACACCGGCGGCCCATCCCGGCCTTCGAGCAGTTGGAGAGCAGCGCGCAGCACCCGAGTCTGAAACTCGGGTTGATTCGGGGCCCCAAAGGGCCGTCCCAAGGGAAACGGCACCGAGAGAAAACGGGGCGGCCGCATCTGCTCCGTATGTTCGCGAATGAGGCTGATCCCGGTCGTGGGCACTCCCTCATCTTCAATATAGTGAGCGACCGCACTGACCGCGCGGGTACAGTTGGGTCAGACCGGCGAGAGGACGACAGCGTTGACCTCGTCCTCTCGCAGCAACTGCCCCAACTGGCGCGCTGTGGGCTCGATCATCTCGGGCGACCAGCCTGCCCCCATCACCGAATAATGAAAACGCGCCACCGATCCGATTTCGCCCTGATTTACGAGTTCGCGAAGACGATCAATCGGAAATACTACATTGACATCTTCCCGAAAACCCATGCGATCAAAGTGCACGGACGAGTGTGTCATCGTCAGCTCTTCCCCGCGAATGTCCCCGGAAAGAACCCGGTAACTCAAATCTACCATCGAAAACTGGGTGTCGTCAACGCGATGAAGGCCGGCTGTGGTCACGATCGCGACACGGCGCTCGCGCAGTGAAGGCCCCTCTGCAAAGGGAGCCGTTGTAAATGGCTCGAGCTTCTTGCTTAACAGGTGGATGCGCTCTTCTTCGGGCAGATCCCGTAGGTTGACCATGGACCCCTTTCCTCCTTACATAAAAGAAAACTTTAATCGGCTTAAGCTGTTCTGTTGAAGCGGAACAGATAGTAATTAAGTTATATCTTTAATACCACTTATAATAAGGACCCTGGTATCGTGTCAAGAAAAAAAATGCTTAATCTTCTCTCTCATCATTATTACAGTTGAAAAAATTTTTCCAAAATCGCCTTGATTCGTTAGGCAGAGGGAAAGAACTGACTTCGTTCGAATGAAACGTCAATCATGCTCCATCATAGATCGAGGAGGCAGCTTCCAGAGCGCCAGGCTTAACTTTTACATCATGGGCCTTTAAAACAGTCTCCAGGGATGAAAGGAACAGGAAGACATTTTTCTTGCGGGAAGAATGTCCCATCAGGCCGACGCGCCATATCTTACTGGCAAGATCACCCAGGCCCCCGGCAATCTCTAAGCCGAAGTCATGGAGCAATACCTTCCGTACTTTTAAATCATCTGCTCCTTCCGGTATCCGAATAGCATTTAACATCGGCAAACGTTCCCTTTCGGGTACGAGCATTTCCAGACCCATAGCTTCCACTCCGGCCACAAGGCTTCTGTGGTTGAGCATGTGTCTGGCGAAACGTTCCTTTAACCCTTCTTCTGCTATGATTCGGAGCGCTTCACGGAGACCATAGATCATGTTGACAGGAGCTGTATGGTGGTATTTCCTCTCGGTTCCCCAATAATTTCCTACCATGCTCATATCCAGGTACCAGCTCACCACCGGGCTTTTTCGATTATCCAAGACCTCCATTGCGGCAGAGCTAAAAGAGATAGGGGAAAGGCCAGGCGGGCAGGATAAGCATTTCTGCGTTCCACTGTAAGCCGCGTCAATTCCCAAGTCATCCAAGGCAACCTCAATCCCTCCGAGTGAAGTTACCATGTCCACCATGAACAGGGCCTCAGATTCTTTGGCGATGCCGGCCAGATCCGCCAGGGGTTGACAGACCCCGGTCGAGGTCTCAGCATGTACAATCGCTAGCAGTTTCGGGCTCCGTCCTTGCACCGCTTTTCGAACCGTTTCCGGGTCAATGGCCCGACCCCACTCGCCGTCAACCCGGATGAGTTCGCCGCCTAGGCGATTGACGATGTCGCACATGCGTGTGCCAAACACACCGTTTACGCACACTACTACCTCATCCCCTTTCTCGACGAGATTCATAAAACAGGTCTCCATACCCGCACTGCCTGTCCCGGAGACCGGTATGGTCAAATCATTTTTTGTCTGGAAAAGAAACCTCAACAGAGATTGGGTTTCGTCCATAATGGATAAAAAACTGGGATCAAGATGGCCTATACACGGAGCGGACATGGCCTGAAGCACACGCGCCGGGACGTTACTCGGGCCTGGCCCCAAAAGCACTCGCTCGCCAGGATCAATATCCCTTAAATCATTAGGATTAAAACTCATTGAAGCCTCCTTATTATTTCTGTTCTGCGGCTGCCCTTGATTATGATCGCAATATGGAACATATCGGGAAAAGAGTTATAAACCTCTCGAACGAATCTTTTAAAAACCGGAAGGTCCAGAGCCGTGCATCCGGTTTTGAGTGAAATTCGAGCTCTTTGAAAAATGACTTCCTTTACAAGCGGTCGGAGTATAATGAAACATTGATCCTGTGTCAAACGGTGCTCAGGGCGGTGCTCAGGGCCGATCACCCATTAAATAAGGACTCTGTAATAGTGATGCCTTGATCTTTTAGGTTGATTTTTCTATCTTGATCGTATTAGATTTCTTCAACCGCGATGAGTTTGTAAGCGATTGAATTACAATAGAGATTTGTATTCAGGTCGGCCTATTATTAGCATACGTAGAGCTTGGGAGGATTTATGATGAGCAAGAAAAAAGTCGTAGCGCAGCTTCCGGGAACCGCTAGAACAGGCGACGTGTTAAAGCGTTACGCCTTGGAGCTCGAGGCTCTGGCCCCAATTGCCGACATACACGAAGTCAGGGGGCAAACAGAAGAAGAATTCATCGAAGGCGCTAGGGATACGGATGCCATTATCACAACATGGGGCATGCGTATTACTAAAAACATTATTTCTAAACTGGATCAATGCGTTGTGATCGGCGTGGGTAGTGTCGGGGTTGATATGGTTGATGTGGAGGCCGCAACCGAGGCAGGCATCGTAGTCACTAATGTCCCAGACGTATTTATCGAAGAGGTTGCAGATCACGCCATCATGCTCCTTCTGGCGGCTGCCCGGCGAGTTAAAGAGGAAGATCAACTGGTTCATAAAGGCGAATGGTTTAAAGGCCGACCCATATTGACCCAGATACCAAGATTATGGGGCCAGACCCTGGGCCTGATCTCTTTCGGCAACGTTGCTCGTGCCGTTGCCCGCCGAGCCAAACCGTTTGGTTTCCACATCGTCGCCTATGATCCATATGTGACTGAACTCAAGATGACAGGGGAGGGAGTTGAACCCGTGTCTCTCGGAGAACTGCTAGAACGCGCAGATTACATATCCCTGCATCTTCCTCTGAATGACGAAACTCACCACATGCTTTCTACAGAGGAGTTTAAGGCCATGAAGAGCACCGCCGTTTTAGTCAACACCGGACGCGGACCCACCATTGATGAGTCAGCACTGATCGAGGCTTTGCGCAACGAACAGATCGCTGCGGCAGGACTGGATGTCATGGAGCAGGAACCACCGGATCCACAGAATCCCCTGTTGCAGATGTCCAATGTCATCATTACCCCGCATGTGGCTTCAGCCACAACGCGAATGTGGCCTGAAACCCGACGCCGCGTGGGCCGAGAGGTCGCCTTGGCACTGACCGGATACTGGCCAAGAAGCTGTGTCAATCCCACGGTATTACCCAGGGGTACCCTTATGCGGTGGCAGCCTTATCCCATGGAAAGAGGCCCAAATCGCTAACCATTGGTATTTGGCCATTAATAGTCCTTAATGATTATGTTTAAAATACCTGGAAAGGAGGAGTTTACATGAAAGTCGCTGAGGCCATTGCCCAGACCCTTAAAAAGGAAGGAGTCGAGTTCATTATTGGGTATCCCGTAAACCCAATTCTTGAAGCGGCAGCGGTTGCTGATATACGAACCATTATCGTGCGGCAAGAGCGTATCGGTTTGCATATGGTTGATGCTGTGAGTCGCCTATCCTCAGGTGACAAGATTGGCGTGTTTGTCATGCAGAACGGTCCAGGCTCTGAAAATGCCTTTGGCGGGGTTGCTCAGGCCTATAGCGAATCCGTACCGATTTTAGTGATGCCAGCTGGCAATCCACGACGCCTGATGAACTATTATCCGAATTTTAATTCCTCCCTAAACTTCAAACATGTCACCAAATGGTGCGAGCCCCTGACCATGGGCCGTGCAATTCCTGAAGTAATGCGGCGTGCATTCTCCCAAATCCGCAATGGACGGCCCGGGCCTGTTTTAATAGAAGTTCCCCTTGATGTATTTGGGGAAGACGTGCCTGATTGGTGGGAGCATGTCCCCCCTATAAAGACACTAACGTCTCCTGATCCTAAAGCGATCAATGAAGTGGCCGAGGTTTTAGCAAACGCGGAGCGTCCTGTAATCTATGCCGGGCAAGGCGTACATTATGCCCGGGCCTGGGATGAGTTAAAGGAACTGGCAGAGTCGTGGAGTATTCCTGTTACCACCAGCCTGGAAGGTAAAAGCGCGTTTCCAGAAAACCATCCTTTGTCCCTGGGTTCTGGTGGTCGCTCCATACCCAAAGCCGTCAGACAATTTCTGGACGACGCAGACGTTATTTTCGGCCTAGGCTGTAGTTTTGCCCTCACCGCCTTTGGCGTGGCCATGCCAAGGGGTAAAACCATCATACATGCCACCCTGGATCCCATGGATTTCAACAAGGACGTACCGGCGCAATATGGGCTTATTGGAGACGCCAAACTGACATTACAGGCGCTGCTTCATGCGCTTAAAGATCGCAGCAAAGCAAAGGCGAAAGACCGCCAGGAAAAGATTCCTGCGGAAATCAAAGAGATAAAAAAGAGCTGGCTTGCAGAGTGGATGCCCAAACTTACTTCCGATGAAATACCTATCAATCCCTACCGGGTGATTTGGGACCTTTTGCACATCGTTGATGTGGCAAACACCATCATTACCCATGATGCGGGCAGCCCTCGTGACCAGATGTCACCCTTCTGGCAAAGTATCACTCCCCTTAGTTACATCGGCTGGGGTAAGACAACACAACTTGGCTCCGGTCTTGGGCTTATCATGGGTGCGAAGTTAACCCATCCCGACAAGCTCTGTATCAACCTCTGGGGAGATGCAGCAATCGGCATGACGGGAATGGATTTTGAAACCGCCGTACGTGAACGCATCCCCATACTCTCTATCTTGATGAATAACTTTTCCATGGCGATTGAATTACCCGTGATGCCCGTAGCGACTGAGAAATACCGAAGTACTGATATCTCCGGGAACTACGCGGATATGGCAAAGGCGTTTGGCGGATATGGGGAGCGTATCAGCGCTCCTGCAGAGATCATTCCTGCCATTAAGAGAGGTATCAAAGCCACTCAAAACGGTCAACCGGCCCTATTAGAATTTTTAACCAGCAAAGAAATATCCATTTCCAGATATTAGTTGTTACTATCGTTCAATTAAATTCAAACTAAGAGATTATATTCAAGGGACATTCCCTGGTCTGTCAGCTTGGAGAGGCTCTATACTACCCGCGATCTTTCTGCTGCCTTTACAGTTATTGCGGAATCGGCGATCTTTATGGTAAAATTTAGAAGATCACAAGTTAAGAATATATTATCTCAGCCCTAGTATTTGCGGGCTCGATTATGTAAGCCGTAATAGGCCATGATTATCGGTTTTTGTAAGGAATCTGTAATAGCAGATCAAGCCATAACTCGTTGTGTGGACATTAATTGGAGGTTTGTCAAAAGCCATCGGAAAGTAAAAAAACAGAACCAACACGGCAACTGCCGCATAATCTCAGTTAAAAAGTGGCGGTTTCTCCGCGCTGGGCTGAGCGTACAGGGAAATGGTCGTAAAAGGTCCGGATACAAGATAGGAGAATAATATGCGGTTAATGAGGGGCTTATTAATTTTATTGCTGCCCGCGGTTATATGCCTTGTATTCTTCCTGGCTCACCCCGCGGTCGCGGACTGGGAAGAGCTAGACATAAAGGACATAGTGGTCTGCAACGTGTACTGGGAGGACTACCGGGCCGTTAACCTCCCCAATCCCCGCGTCAGTAAGTTCGTAGTCACCTTTGATTCAGCAGCCGATCCCGGGCTGATAGAATCCATCACCATAAAAGGCCCGAGCGGATACACCTATGACATGAATATAGCGCCTTACAACCACAGGACCCTGAATGGCTACATCGGCTCCGGGCGCAGCATCTGGTTCATGGGTTTTGACCGTAACGGATTTTTAAAAAACGGCCGGTACGACATAACCTTGAAATATAAAAGCGGGCATGTGAGCCAAAAAGGCCGGGTCCTGGATTACTCCGATGATTTGCTCAACGCATATCTAAAGATAAAACCCGAGTTTTCACCGAGCGGAAACCTGCCGGATGACGCGGATTTAAGAAATATCACCCTGAAATGGACCGTGGTGCCGGGTATAGAGGCTAATTACATGACCCGGATCGGCACGAACAGAAACGACCAAAAATACTGGAGTAAAAGCTTCGACTGGGTGTTTCAGGACAGCATCTTCGGCTATGGCACGGGAAACCCCAACAACACCGGACTTAACAAAAGTGAGCTTAAAGTAAGAACAAGGCTAAGGCCCGAAAAGTGGTACCTCTGGTTCACCGAGATCCTGGATTCTAATGACTTTAACCAGATCAACATCGCCATTTTTTTAAAATACCAGTATTTCGTCACGGCCGAGAACCCGTGATGATCGGGCATAAGTTTTTCATCGTCAACTATTGGCCGGAAGGACTTAAAATATTACCCTTGCTCGCCAATAATGTTGGCTCGCTAAAGAAGTGGGGCATCCGCCCCCACACCCTAGCACTGACAATATCAGTGGATTTGAGTTAGATTAACCTCTTGATATTATTGGCGTCCCCAAGGGGATTTGAACCCCTGTCGCCGGCGTGAAAGGCCGGTATCCTGGACCTGACTAGACGATGGGGACACAAATCTGGTGGGCCGTGCTGGATTTGAACCAGCGGCTCTCTGCTTAAAAGGCAGATACTCTACCAACTGAGTTAACGGCCCGTATCATAAACCAGGCTTCAAAATCCTTTATGTAAATCCCTTTTATTGGGTTGTCAAGCCAAATATGAGCTTGCCAGGTCTGAAAATGCGCGAAGTTAAAACTTTTGGGCCAGGATGGCGCTTAAGGCAGAAGTGTTTAGCTCTTTTTCTATATTTTCCTTCACAATGCTGATACATATCTGTTATCTTCGATACCAAACTCCATTGGACCGGGCGCTTGTGCTTGCAGGCCGAACTTTAACAAACGAAAAAGTAAGAACGCTTTAGGTTCGTTATCCATGGTTTGAAATAAGGCAACCGCCGAACCTGCGATACCCGGCTGAGACGGCAGCCAAAATGAGGATTTGTCAGCCGCAAGTGAAAACTGTTAGTTTAAACTTCATTTTACTGTTTCTCGTGTCTTTGGCGCTCTGCAGGCCCCCGGCAGGCTGGGCAGACAGCCAGGTCCCGTTCGAGGCCCGCCCTGCCCTTGCCTTTACTCAGAATCTGTTTCAGGCGCGGGATTATTTCCGGGCCATCAGTGAAGCCAAGCGGTTCCTTTTCTTTTACCCGGAGCACCCGGAAGCACAGCAGGCGCGGGAATTGATGGAAAAATCCCGCGCCGCTCTCAAGAAAAGGATGAAGAACCATGAAAAAAAAAGACCGGGACCGGGCTCGCTGCGGGTTTTTCAGAATAAGACATCCCAAGCTGCCGGTGGAGGCCTCGCCGTGAGTCTTATTCGCTTCTACCAGAATCATTTGCGCACCTTTAAGACCTCAGGCTGCCCCTCCTACCCCAACTGCTCGGAGTATGCCATACAGGCCATCAACAAGCATGGAGCTTTTTGGGGGACCTTTATATACGTGGACCGTCTTTTTCGTGAGGTCACCACAGCCGGGACACCGCCCTTTGTCCGGTATCGGGGGCGAAACCTGCATTATGACCCCCTTGAAGCGAATGACTACTGGTTTGGGCGTCAGCCAGGGGACCGACCATGATCAAACGTCGCTTCATGATTGCCTTAATCATATTTTTCGTTTTCGTTACGAATCCATTTGCCTTAAAGGCAGAGCAGCCGGATTCTTATCTGGACTTTGCCTGGAGTTTATTTCGGAGCGAGGATTTCTACCGGGCCATTACCGAGGCCAAACGTTTTCTCTTTCTCAACCCTGATGATCCCCGCGGTGTGGAAGCCTACCTGTTGATAGCCAGGTCATATTTAAAAATAGGCCGGTACGCCCAGGCCAAAACATCTTTTATAAAAGTCGCAGCACAGAAAGACAGACCGGGCCTGGCGGCCGAGGCGATCTGGGAACTGGGGCGATGCCTGGAATTGCTCGGACCTCGGAGCGAAGCCTTGAACTATTACCGCCAATTGATTGAAAAACCGCCCCTGACACCTGCTGAAGCGACTGATATCCAGAATAAGGCTCGCTACAGGCTGGGCTGGCTGCTGCTTGAGGACGGTCAGTGGCTGGAATCCAAGGAGGTCCTTTCCAGCGTGGCAGCCGATCATCCTCTGGGTGATTCGGCGGCCAAACTATCGGGACAGGTCCGGGAGGGTCAGACTCTGCCTTACGTTTCGCCGGTTGCAGCCGGAATCCTTTCGGCCGTGGTCCCTGGCGCAGGGCAGATATACGTTCACCGGCCTGTGGACGCAGCCCTGGCCTTCGGCCTCAACGCCGCCTTTCTCTGGGGAACGATTGAAGCCTACCAGAAGGAAAGCTGGGCTGTCTTTACCCTCCTGGGCTTGATAGAGCTTTCCTTGTATGGCGGCAACATCTATAATGCGGTCAATGGCGGACATATCCATAACCGAAAGCTCAAAAAGGACTTTATAAAAAGACTCCACCGCGAGCATGCTTTGCGCCTCGGATATTCCCCTGTTTTCAAGGGGGTCTTCCTGTCCTGGACAATCATACATTGACTTTAACCGCCTCATTTTCTATACTTGCCTCGTTTCACCTGACGGTTAATTCAATTTAACTAATTGAAATAATTATTTATTATTAATAAGGAGGATAAAGAATGAGCAGGGACTATGATCTTAAAGATAAAGTCGCCATTGTCACCGGCGGCGCGAAAGGAATCGGTAAGGCCATCGCCTTCGGTCTGGCGGATTGCGGGGCGGCTGTCGTCGTGGCCTCGAGGACGAAAGATGAACTCGAGGCGGTTGCCCATGAGATCAAGGGAAAAGGGGGGAAAGCCTTCGCCGTTGTGACGGACCTCATGGCAACTGAACAAATTGATAATCTGGTCGAAATGACCATAAAAACTCACAAGCGCATTGACATCCTGGTCAATAACGCAGCCAGGAGTTTCTTAAGGCCCCTTATGGAACTCAGAGAAGACGGCTGGGATAAGATATTTAATACCAACTGCAAAGGCGCGTTTCTGCTTAGCCGGGCCGTGGCCAGGGTCATGATGGACCAGAGCGGCGGAAGAATCGTCAACATCACCACCGTCGGCGCAGTGCGCGGGGGTGCGGGCATGGGGGTCTATCACGCCAGTAAAGCCGCCTTGTCAATGCTAACCAAGTGTATGGCCGTGGAGTGGGCGCCCTATAACATTAATGTGAATGCCGTGGGTCCCGGCCTGACCAAGACGGCTTTCAGCCAGCCGATCTGGGCGAATCCTGAGGTGGAAAGAGGAATTGCCTCCAGAATCCCCAAGGGCCGGTTAGCTGAGCCTGAGGAGATTGTTGGCGCGGTGTTGTTTCTGTGCTCGGACGATTCGAGCTTTATTACCGGCCAGTCTATCTACGTGGATGGCGGGACTCTGGCCAATGCCTGATTTTAACAGGAGCAAAAAAACGGCCGGGAATGTTACAAGCCGGCGGCTTGCCAGGAGAGCCGCCAGGCCCTGTTTTTTTTAAATAAATTTCAGTAGCCAGGGAGTTTCCGAATATGTTCGAACCGTTTTATGAGGTCGTTTATAATGTCTCAAAGACCGTTTTAAGGTATGAGGCGGAATCGGGGCGCCCGGTTATCGGGGTCATGCCGGCTTACTTTCCCATGGAGTTGATTGACGCCGCCGGCGGCTACCCGGTTCAGTTGTGGGGGAACAACCTGCCTCTTGGGAAATCAGACGCTTACTTACAGGCCTTCTGCTGCTCGGTTGCCAAATCAGTTTTAGAGCTGGAGCTGGTGGGCGGGGCGAGGATGGTGAAGGGCTATGCCTTTACCTCCATCTGCGACACGCTGATCAACCTGCGTGAACTTTACCGGAGGCTTTTTCCAAAGCCAACCGTGGAGCTTTCGATACCGATAACGAGAACGGATGAAGCGCGCCGAACCTACCTGAAAAGCGTCATCGCGGGCGTTATTTCCGGTTTAGAGGAAATAACCGGGAGTAAAGTCACACCGGAGAGTCTGGCCGCAGCAAGCGGGCTGCACGGACGCACCCGGGAGCTTCAGCGGGAGCTCTATCGTATCCGACTCAGGCAGCCGGGTCTTATTAAGAACTATGACTTTTATATCGCCATCAAGGCCGGGTTCTTTTTACCGCGCGGCGTTTATAACGAGATGCTGGAGGCCCTGCTCGGGGACATAAACAGACTACCGGAGCCAAAGGGCCGGAGGACCAAGCTGGTTCTATCCGGTATGGTTTTCGATCCTGTCGAGATTTACAGGATCTTTGACGAACTGAGCATAGATATTGTGGACGACGATTTCGCCAATGGCTGGCGGACCGTGTCCAAGGGGAAGCTCGAAATTGAAGACCTGGTGCATGGGATTACCGATTACATCTTTAACCCGGCCCCATGTTGCTGCCTTTATAACCCGGACAATGACCGTCATCCCTATCTGGTGGAAAAAGTCAAGAAAGCCGGTGCCGAGGGAGTTCTTTTCTGGTATATAAAATTCTGTGAACCCGACGCCTTTGACCGGCCGCAGCTTATCCAGCGGCTCAAAAACGAAGGGATTCCAGCCGGTTTTTTCGACCTGGAGCTTTCCATGACTAATTTTGACGCCATTACCACCAGAATTGACGCCTTTAGCGAGATGATAGAGGGATAGTGTTATGACCGAATTTCAAGCGGCTTCGAAGATGCGAGAACTCATGACCGAGTATTATATCGAAGCCAAAACAACCAAGGAAAAGCCGATTGCCTGGATAACCAGCGGTGCTCCGGTTGAATTTCTTTATGCCATGGATGTTCTGCCTGTCTATCCTGAAAACCATTCAGCCATGTGCGGCGCGGCCCATCAGTCACTGCGGCTGATCGAAGCTGCCGAGGCGGAAGGTTTCTCGCCGGACATCTGCTCTTATGCCCGCACCGATTTTGGAGCCGATATGACTGGAGGGGGACCGATTCAAGGCCTGCCCGTGCCAGACATGCTCCTTTGCTCCACCAACATCTGTAAGACGGTCATCAAGTGGTACGAGGTGGTGGCCCGGAATTACGATGTGCCTCTTTTTATTGTGGACACGCCCTTCATGCACGATGGATTGACTCAAGACTTGATTGATTACACCACGGCCCAGTTTAAAAACCTGGAGGAATTTTTAATTGAATTCCTCGACCGCCCCTTTGACCATGACCGGTTTAAGGAGGTATTAAAATTCTCGGTCGAGGCGGCTGGCTTTTGGAAAAAGATACTCGAACTGGGCAAGACCAGACCCGCTCCCTTCAACAGCCAGGACACCTTCATACACCTCGCGCCCATTGTCACCCTGCGCGGCACTCAACAGTGCGTGGATTATTACAGGCTGCTTTACAAAGAAATTAGAGACCGTGCCGCAAATAAAGTCGGCTCAATTCCTGAGGAAAAACATCGCGCCCTGTGGGACAATCTCCCCATCTGGTTCAAACTTAGACATCTGGCGAACTTTTTCGAAGAAAAAAAGTGCGCCCTGGTCGTGGCCACCTATACCAACAGCTGGGGCGGGCTGGGCGATGATTACGATCCGGCTGACCCTCACGAAGGCCTGGCTAAAGCCTACCTGAGTATTTATATCAACTCTGGCTTTGAGCATCGCATCAACTACCTCGCCAGTTTGATTGATGAATACTCCCTCACCGGTTTCATTCTTCATTCGGACCGCTCCTGCAAGCCATACTCTATCGGCATGTACCGCATGCAGGAAGAGGTGTCCAGGCTTACCGGCAAACCGGGGGTGGTCATTGAAGGCGACATGTGCGACCCGCGAGCCTATTCCGACGCTCAAACCGAGACCAGGTTTGAGGCCTTTATTGAGTCCATGGAGAGTTTGTCGTGAGCTACTTTGGCGGTATTGACGTCGGCTCCTTGACCGCTGAGGCGGTCCTGATTGACGAGGCCTTAAACGTGGCCGGTTACGCGATCCTACCGACTGGCAATGATTCTCAGAAGGCCGGAAGCGAAGTCTATCAGGCGGCGCTCCATCAGGCCAATGTCCGTAAACCTGATGTGACCGATATTGTTTCAACCGGATATTCCCGGGCCCGGGTCCAAGAGGCGCAGGTCTCAAAAACAGAAATATCGTGCCACGCCCAAGGTGCGTTTCACTATTTCCCGGATGTTGGCACCGTCATTGACATCGGCGGGCAGGATTCCAAGGCCATTCGTATCGGTCGCGGCGGCCGTGTGCTTGACTTTGCCATGAACGACAAATGCGCCGCGGGAACGGGGCGTTTTTTAGAGGTAATGGCCGGTGCGCTGGATGTGCCGCTTGAAGAGATGGACGGCCTGGCCTTTGAAGCGACTGCCGAGATTACTATATCGTCCACCTGCACCGTCTTTGCCGAAAGCGAGGTCGTTAGTCTGATCAGCCAGGGCCGCAAGCCGCCTGATATTGCTTCCGCCATCTGCCGGGCCATTGCCCATCGCACGTCCGGCCTGGTGACGCGAGTCGGCGTGGCCGATACCGTGGTCATGACCGGCGGCGTGGCCAAAAACAAGGCGGTAGTCAAGATGTTATCCGAGAAGATCGGCCGTCCCATCAAGATACCCGAAGAGCCGCAGATCATCGGGGCGTTGGGCGCTGCCATCTTTGCCCGGGAGGGAAATGGTAATTGACGATTAAGGCCGACCGGAAGTTTTATCACCGGCTGTCTCCGGATTGCACTCTGAAGCTTTTAACAGGGTCGCCTGCGGACATTGGACACTGCTGGGACCAAAAACGGCTGACAAGGGAGGTGGCAGACTATGAACCCTGACGACTTGGTGATATTTGCTGGAAGCGGAAGTAAGCAACTTACGGTCCGAATCTGCGAGTACCTCAAAATCAAACCTGGGAACAGCGAGGTACTGCAGTTCTCAGAAGGAAATACCTTTGTAAGGGTCTTAGAAAACGTTCGAGGACGGCAGGTCTATCTGATTCAATCTACCGTCTTCCCGGCTAATGACAATTTCATGGAGCTGTTGTTCTGGATTGACGCTCTGAATCGTGCCAGTGCGGAATCGGTAACAGCGATTATCCCTTATTTCAGTTATGGAAAAGGGGATAAGAAGGATGAACCCCGGGTGTCCATCCGAGCCCGGGTCTGTGCGGATGCCATTGAAGTAGCCGGCGCTGACCGGATTGTAACCATGGACCTTCATGCGCCTCAGATACAAGGATTCTTCCGCATCCCGGTGGACAATCTTTACGCACTGCCAGCGTTGTGTGCTCGTATCCAGGCCATGCGCCTCGAAGACTGCATCATTGTTTCTCCTGACTCCGGTTTCGCCAAGCAAGCCAGGAAATATGCCTTATACCTCGGAACGCCGGTCGCCATCGCGGACAAGCAGCGTGTATCGCATGAGGAGAAGGCTGAGGTTCTGGAGATCATCGGTGACGTGCGTGGCAAGACTGCGGTGGTGGTGGATGATTTCACGATATCAGGCCGGACTCTCGCGGACGTGTCAGTGAAGCTGGTTGAGCGGGGTGCCGCCCAGGTGTACGCCATGGTTACTCATGGCGTTTTAACCGAGGGTTCTATTGAAAGAATTGACGCCAGCCCGATTGAAAAGCTTCTTATTACGGATACCGTTGAAAATCAACCTGTCAGGTTTTCGGACGTGATAGAGATAGTGCCAGTCGCTCCCCTCTTTGGTGAAGCCATTAAAAGAATTCATAAGCGGGAGAGTATCAGTGCCATGTTTCCAGAGTAAATATCTGTCATAATTTTAAGGAAGATTGCGGACAGTTCGTTTATATAGTATGCTAAACTCTAGCTTAAAAATGATCAAAGGAGCTTGCTCAAAAGAGCGCTATATCCCGACATCAGGAGGACATGGATGGCTGAGAGTTTTGTAAGCCCAACCCTTTATTTTCAAAAAACCGGCCATAAAAACACGGAAGCTGTTATGGAGCATGCAAGCAAGCGTGCCAGGGAACTGGGTCTGAAAAAAGTCCTGATTGCCTCAAATACCGGCTTCACCACCGAGGTTGCCCTTAAATATTTCGACCTCAAGGAATTTACCATCATCAACGTCACTCACGTCACAGGCTTTTCTGAACCCGATCACCAGGAAATGCCCGAAGAGGTCCGAGCCAGGCTGGAAAGCCGTGGAATCGAGGTCCTGACCGCAGGGCACGCCTTTGGCGGGGTTGGCCGAGGCATAAGACAGAAGCTGGGCGCCTTTCAGGTGGATGAAATTATGGCTTACACCTTAAGGATGCTTGGCCAGGGGGTCAAGGTTGGTGTTGAGATGGCTTACATGGCTGCTGACCGAGGTATTGTCCGCACCGACGAGGACGTCCTGACCATCGCTGGCACGGCCAGAGGGGCGGATACAGCCATGGTGATCAAGCCGGCTAACTCCCACCGGTCTCTGGAACTGAAGGTCAGAGAGATTATTGCCAAGCCATGGAGTCCATAAATGGGTCCAAACCTAATATACCTTGGCTTGTTAAACTGGAGGAACGGCTTAAGATAAAATGGCCATAAAAAGATACAGCGCCTTGGTCTTAATTTTTTTGAGCTCCCTGTGGTTTTACTCTTGTGCCACCACCTATCCTCTGGTGGTTCAAACAACCCTGCACACCGCCGATTCTCTGAAGGATTATTGTCAAAGAAACGGCATTGATTCCCCGAAAACAAAAAAGGCCTATGACTTCTTGATAGCCGGGAGGGAAAAGCTCAAGGCGGACGAAGAGGAGGAGGCTTACAGGTATTTTGATCTGGTAGTGCTGACGTACCGGCTGGCCATCGCGGAACAGGAATATAAGCTGAGCCAGGAACACCTGAAACAGGCTGAGGCGGCATTGGATAAGGCCCAGGAAGAACTGGATGCCTTTCGGAAGGTATTGAAGGAATTGAAACTGCCCATGATCGAGTCTAATATATAATCTATGGCTTTTACTTCAGGATGAGTCGGCGATGCGACGGTTGATCATTGTTTTAACGCTTATCCCTGCGATTTTTATCTTTTCAAGTCTGGAGGTTCAAGCAGAGGAGAATAATCCCCTTTTGTCTGAACTGGCGGCTCTGGAGAACCTCAAGGCCAGGCTTGAAGAGGCATCCCGGACCTTGCCTCAGGAAGATTCAAAATCCATGGATTCCGTTGCTCAGGCCCTCGCCAGGATCGAGGCGACTAAAAAGTTTCTGGCTAAAAAGCCCAAGAGCAAGAAGGCCCGGGACATGCTGGCCGCCTGCTCCCTGCTCACTGACACGGCGATTCTTCAGGTCAAAACAAAGATCAATGAGTACAGGATTCTTGAATTGCAAAAACAAAGAGAATCCGTGCACCAGGAGCTCAAAAGCACCTTTGAGAAGATAAAGCAAACTCAAGAGAAAATAAGCCGGATCGAGCGGGGTCATGTTTCTAAGTTCAGGGATGATCTGGCTAAAGAAAGACGTAAGGCCGAGGAGCAATGGGAAGAGGCCAAATTGAGGTTCAGTGAACTGCAGAGCGAATTGATACAGGTCCAAAATGAGGCGCGTCGAACCGTTATCACCGTTTCTGATCTCCTTTTTGGCTTCGATAAATACGATTTAACTAGCGAGCTCAAGATCAGTCTAGCCAGAATTGCAGGAATCCTGTCAGTCTTTCGTGAACTGAATATCAGGGTCGAGGGCCATACCGACAACCGGGGGACAAAAGAGTATAACCAGGAGCTTTCTGAAAAACGCGCCCATAATGTCATGGATTTCTTGATTGCTCAAGGAATCAATCCAGCACGCCTCACCGCGGCTGGCTATTACTTCAGCCGACCCGTAACCAGCAATGATACTCCAGAAGGCAGACAAAAAAACCGGAGGGTCGAGCTGGTGATACAGGAAAATAAACAGAAATAAACATCTAAGCTGATAAACGACAAGCTCGGGTCAAGAGAAGAATAACCGGAAAAAAACAGCCTGGCCTCTACCTTGTTTTGCTCCTTGTCCCAAGGGATAACACCACCACGACAGCTATAAAGAAAACCGAAATAAGCAGGACATCCTGAAAGGCGGACGATATGGCTTGCTGGTTGGCCGCAGCTGCCTCAAGACCCTGCTGGCTCAGCTCGTTTATATGGATAATCTTTCGCGCGGAGTAAACAGTTCCGGCCAGGGCCGTTCCCACCGCAATTCCTACCGACCGCTGGGTAGCAATCAAGGCAGAGGCGGTACCAAGACGTTCCTTTGTGACCGCTCCCATAATGGTGCTGTTGTTTGGGGATTGAAATAAGCCCATGCCAAGTCCGAGTATGACCAGAACGGGAACAATACCCATAATCTGCGTTTGAAGATCAAAGCCGCGCATGAGTATAAAGGCGATGGTGGTCACCAGCGCCCCCATGGTCGAAAACCAGACCGATCCGAAGCGGTCGGAAAGCCAGCCGCTGATTGGCCCGACGAATATGGAGGTCATGGAAACTGCGGCCAGAATGAGCCCGGCCTTGGCCGGGACGAGTCCAATCCCCTGGATCAGATAAAAAGGCATCACCAGGATGTAAGCGGGGTAGGCCATGAAGGTCAGGAAAAGGCCCCATATTGCACTTGAGAAGACACGGTTTGTAAAGAGGGATAGATCAACTATCGGATTAGAGGCGCGCCGTTCAATGAGTACAAAGGAAAAAAGGGAAAGGATGCCCAGCCCGATCAAAAGGGGAACTAGAAGAGATTTGGCGCCAAAACGATTGATCGTACTGACCCCGAAGATGATCAAGGCCAGTCCGGCTGAGGAACTCAGTATTCCTAACAGATCAAACTCTATCTTGCCAGCTTTCACCTGGTCCTTTTTAAGGAAGGTCATGGCCATAAAAACTGTCAGAAGTCCTACTGGCACCCGCATGTAAAAGATGGACCGCCAGTGGAGCCATTCCAGTAGCAAGCCGCCGAGAATGGGACCCAGGATGAATCCAGCCGAGACCGAAATGCCCAATAGGCCAAGGCCCTGTCCTCTTTCCTCTGGAGGGAAGGACTCTGCCACAATGGCTGTCCCGCAAGAGATGGCCATAGCCGAACCGACCGCCTGCAAAACCCGGAAGATAATCAACTGGGCGATATTCTGGGATAGAGAACAAAGAATCAGGCCAATTGTAAAAATGACCATACCTGTCCCATATATCTTTTTTCTGCCTATCTGGTCACCAACTCTGCCTAAAAACAACAGCAGGCTTGTACTGACGAGAGTATAGGCCAGGGTGACCCACATGACCGTGGTCAGCTCCGTGTTTAACACCCTGGTCAAGATTGGAAAGGAGATGTTGACGATACTGACATCCATGGTGCCCATGAAGGTACCAAGAGCCACAGTGGCTAAGGCTTTCCACTTATAAGAGGTCATATTGGTCTTTTTCAAAAACTGAATCGTTTCGGTCTGATGGTCTGGCTATTTTACCCTTCTAAGGATGCGGGTCCAAGCAGGGTTATGCCTGAAAATAAACAGGCGTTGAACATAACAAACCAGACGGAAGAAAGTCAAATTATACAGCTTTTATACTATCATGGTTGGAACAGATTAACATGCAAGGTCACGGCCTCCTTGACAGGGTATTCCCTTGTTCCCTATAATTCCTCGGTGGAGAAGGAGGTTTTGCCAATTCAACGCATGCGATATATAAAACCTGGATGGGACCCTCTAAACTGGCATCCGGTCTCGCTTCAAGCGAACCTGACCGGGGCGAGATTTATGGGACGAAGTGATCAACCCTTACTCCTTGAAGGCCGCTTTTTTCAAGGCTCCGCCATTATCCTGAACTGGTTGAGGAGACAATGAGCACTGTATTGGAAGCCGAAAGGGGCCAGGAGACACTCTCACCCTTCGAGCCTCTGGCCATCAAGGCTCGCTACAAGCCGCCCCGGGCTGCGATTGACCCTGACCGGTCCAAGGGCTGGATTAAGCGCATTCTACCCATTGTACTGGCTCACAGGGGCATCTTTGGGATTGCCCTTTTCAGCGCCTTCATTGCCCTCCTGATCCAGATCACCATACCGCGTGTCCTGATGCAGGCCATTGACCAGGCGCTGGTGAACAAAACAAGTTCACTCATGTTCTTTGTCTGGCTTCTCTTCGGATTGGCGGCCGCTCGAGGGATCTTTGCCTATATCTACCGTTACCTGCTTTTCCACACCGCTTTTTTGATCGAATTCGACCTTCGATCGCTTATTTACGAACACCTTACCCGGCTCTCATTCTCTTTCTTTGATCGAGTTCAATCCGGCCAGATTATCTCGCGGTCCAATTCCGATATTCGAGCTGTGCAGATGTTTCTGGTCTTCGGTCCGTTCATGACCATCAATATGTTGACTTTTTTCATTGCCTTGGGGCTGATGCTGACCATACACGCTCCCCTGGCCCTGGTCTCATTACTGCCTTTGCCTTTAGTCTATATTGTCGGTCTCAGGATGCGGCAGCTTATATTCCCCATCTCGTGGATTGTCATGGCGCGCACGGCTGATTTAGCGACCATTGTTGAAGAAAACATCACCGGCGTGCGGATAGTAAAATCATTTGCGGCTGAGCGCCATCAGATCAAGCTGCTCGCCAAAGCGGCTCAAGCCTTGCGCTGGGCCACGCTCAATCAAATCGGCATCAGAGCTCGTCACGCCCCGCTCATGGAAAACCTTCCCAGGCTGGCCATGGCTCTGGTCCTTCTCTATGGCGGATATCTTGCCATTCTCGGGCAGGTTACAATTGGAACGCTGGTGGCTTTCAACTCTTATGTCATCATGCTTCAAGCTCCTTTCCGGATGCTGGGTTTTTTAATGATGATGAGTCAGCGTTCCGCAGCCTCGGCCGAGCGCATTTTTGAGGTGCTGGACGAACAGCCGGAAATAGCAGACCTTCCCGGGGCGGTTGATCTGAACGATCCACAGGGGGAAATTGAGTTCAGGAACGTCAACTTCTCCTATGACGGGGGGCCAAGGGTCCTGTCCAACCTCTCCTTACGGATCCTCCCGGGTGAGACCGTGGCCGTGGTGGGACGCACAGGCACAGGCAAAACGACTCTGGCCCGCCTGCTTACCCGTTTTTACGACACCAGTAACGGCGAAATCCTGATTGATGGCCAAAAAATACGCGAGCTGACCCTTAAGAGTCTCAGGGCGCATGTTGGCGTGGTGCTTGATGAGCCGATCCTCTTTTCCGTCTCCATTCGCGACAACATCGCCTACGGCCGGCCAGACGCATCCTTTGAGGACGTGGTGGCGGCAGCCAAGGCCGCCGGCGCCGATCATTTCATCCACGAACTAAAGGACGGGTACGACACCGTCATCGGTGAGCGCGGCTATACCCTTTCAGGCGGTGAACGGCAACGTATCGCCATCGCCCGCACCCTGCTGGTTAATCCTCGCATCCTGATTCTTGATGACGCTACGAGCGCAATTGATGTGAAGATCGAGCAGGAGATTCATGAGGCGCTGCGCATTCTGATGCGCGGGCGAAGCACCCTGATCATCGCTCACCGGCTCTCGACCATCAGTCTGGCCGACCGGGTGGTGTTGCTCGAAGACGGGCAGATCGTGGCTCAAGGCGCCCATGCCGAGCTGATGCGGTCCGAACCGCGCTACGTCGAGGTCCTGGCCCGCGCCGAGGAAGAAGAAGTCGAAAAAGAACCCGCTGAAAGGGTCGCCCCCAAAGAGGCTCGGATCACGAAAACGGGCCTGGATGGCTTTGAAGAGGCGCTCAAGGAGGTGACCGATGTCTAGCGGATCATGGGGAGGATTTGGCGGAGGGACCTCCTCCAGCATGGCCTCAGGGCTGCCTTTCGCCGGCATCCCGTCAGAGCTGGCCGCCAGGGTGAAGAAGGCCCTGAAGGATGAGCCGAAACATAAAGAGATTCAGTTCGAGTTCAGCCATATTGTCACTGACTGGCGGCCTCTGACGCTCTGGCGCTTTGTAGCTCCCCACTGGCAGGCCCTGACCCTGGCCTTCGGGCTGGTCATATTCGAAATTCTAGCGCAGCAGGCCGGCCCGCTGCTAACAAAAATCGGCATTGATAAGGGTATCATTCCGGGAAATGTAAGCGTCCTTGCCTTGGCAGCCTTGGGCTACCTTGGCGCCGTGATTGTAAACGGCCTGGCGAGTTACGGTCGCATCACCTGGACGGGACGGGTGGGCGAACGGCTTATGCTTGCTCTTCGCCTGCGGATATTTTCGCATCTCCAGCGTCTCTCCATTGATTTCTTCACCGAGGAAAAAGCGGGTCGGCTCATGAGCCGGATGACAAGCGATATAGAAGCCCTGTCGGTTCTCTTCCACGAAGGCATGATCAACCTCATCGTGCAGGGCCTGACCATGATCGTGGTCACGGTGATCCTGTTTTCCTTGAACGTAAAATTGGCCGTTATCACGGTGTTACTTGTGATCCCGGTCATGGCCGTGCTTACCGTGTGGTTCAAACAGGTTTCAGACCGGGGTTATGGCATCGTCCGCGAACGGATCGCCGATGTCCTGGCCGATTTCCAGGAAAGCCTCACCGGTATCCGCATCATCACCGCCTTCAACCGGCAGCGCCATAATATCATTAACCACCGAAATGTTGTGGGCAGGCATCAAGACGCTAATCTATACATCGCCCGCATTGGCGCCCTTTACAGCGCCAGCGCCGACCTGATCGGCCTTGGAGGCAGAGCCCTGATCCTGCTCATTGGCGGCCGCATGCTTTTAAACGGCGATCTGACCATCGGCGAACTCACGGCCTTTATCCTCTACCTGACCGCCTTCTTCGCCCCGATCCAGCAGCTTGTCCAGGTTTATAATACCTACCAGCAGGGACAGGCCGCCATAGTCAAGCTCCGTGACCTGCTGGCCAACCAACCCAGTGTTCCCGAAGCACCGGACGCCAGACCACTGCCGCCGATCAAAGGCGAAATTTCGCTTAAAAACGTGACCTTTGGATATGAACCTGACCAGGTCGTGCTTCGGGATTTAAACCTGAACATACGACCGGGCGAGACTTTCGCCCTCGTGGGTGCGACTGGCGCTGGAAAATCCACCATTGCCAAGCTGGTCATCAGGTTCTACGACCCTAATCAAGGACAGGTGCTGATTGACGGGCAGGACCTGCGCGGCATTAGCCTGGAATCACTCCGCCGCCAGCTCGGTTACGTGCCTCAGGAGCCTTTTCTCTTTGCAGGCACTATCCGCGACAACATTATTTTTGCCCGGCCGGAGGCCACTGATGAGGAAGTATGGGAGTCTTGTCGGGCCGTTGGGATTGGCGACCTGATTTCAACCATGCCAGATGGAATTGACACCATCTGTCACGAACGGGGCGCCTCCCTCTCCTCAGGCGAACGTCAGCTAATCGCTTTAGCTAGGGCCTTTCTTGCCCGGCCGCGAGTGATTGTTCTTGACGAAGCGACCTCGAATCTCGACCTCGCCTCTGAAGCCAGGATCGAGCGCGCCCTGGATGCGTTACTCGAGCATCGCACCGCCATTATCATCGCCCACCGCCTGACGACCGCCATGCAGGCTGACCGTATCGCGGTGGTGGACCGCGGCCATATTGCCGAACTGGGCTCTCATGATGAACTTCTAGCCCGGAACGGGCTTTACGCCGACATGTACGCCGCCTGGATTGAACACGCTGAGGAGGAGACAAGTTATTAAAGAGGACTTCAGGGGGGTGAATGAAGATTGTTAAAAGGCCCGGCTTCAACGGTGAATGAAAACAGCCAACTCACGCGGGTCGAATCCTTCATCTATTACCTGGATTCCCGCGTAAGCAGGAATCCATGTGCAGAAAAATAATATCCAAAAGAAATATAATTCAGACAATCGCTATAAAATAATCGAGCAGTTTATAAAAAAGCTGAAGGCTCCAGCTTCCATATCGCTTGAAGCCAGAGCCTTCATGGGAATGGATTCCTGATTTAAAACTCGGAAGAGGACTTACCTCTCAACAGCGGTATTAATAAAGCAGCCGCCGCCGCCACCGCCATCATCGCCATCGCCGTCGTCGCCATTATCGCCGTTGCCACCAGCATCAGTAAACAGGTTATAAGATCTAGTTTTTCCTTGATCCATCTTTCCGCCAACAGTTGATGTATCCCCGTCTCCGGTGACTGTTCCGCCCATAATGCCGGAACCACTCAAGGTGAAATTCCCTGTGACGGTTACAGGTCCTTCTGGGGTTGTCATCGTTGCGGAGGGGGTAATAGTACCAGAATTGTTTATAGTCACGGGTCCATACATTGACCCCTCGCCTGCGGATCCGTAACAATACCAGGTTCCTGCAAGATTAGCGGTGGAAAAAGATCCACCGCCCTTGATACCGATGATGGCGATAAATTCCTGTTCACTTGGGCCGATTAAAAGGAAAACGTCGGTTCTGTCCTGGCTCATAAATCCATAAATGATATGCCCTGTTTCTTGAGTGGAATCAGTTATGGAAGTTATGGACCCAGTTATCATGCCATTCTCATCCACGATCAGATTGCCGCTTTCAAATGTTGTGGGCGGACTGTCTGAGTCGGTAAAACTGCCGCCAGTAACAGTTCCATCCGCACCGATATTGATAGTTCCATACCCGAATCCTTCATCGCCTCCGCCCACAATGTGCCAGGTGCCTGCCAGATCGCTGGTTTGGCCGCCGCTCTTGATAAAAAAAACCGCTCCCGCGTCTTCAGGAGAGTCTTCAATCGCCACAAACAGATTCCTTCCCTGGTCCATCCTCCCGGTATTAAAGGTC
>JAFDHD010000047.1 GCA_019308995.1 Deltaproteobacteria bacterium
AAAATCTTATGATCTTGCGAAGGCCCAGAGTTCAAAGTAAGATAAAAACAAATGGCCAATAGAAGAGAGGAAGAAACAAATGGCAGAAAAAAAGAAGACTTTAACCACCGCTTTCGGCATCCCGGTAGCCGACGATCAGAACAGCCTGACCGCCGGCGAGCGCGGGCCGGTCCTGATGCAGGATGTGCACCTGCTGGAAAAATTGGCCCACTTTGACCGTGAACGCATCCCAGAACGTGTAGTGCACGCCAAAGGCGCTGGCGCGTATGGTTATTTTGAAGTCACGGCCGACGTAACCCAGTACACTAAAGCCAAGTTCCTATCGGAAATCGGTAAGCAGACCGAAGTTTTTGCGCGTTTTTCCACCGTGGGCGGTGAAAAGGGCTCGCCCGATGCCGCTCGCGATCCGCGCGGATTTGCCATAAAGTTCTATACCGAAGAAGGTAATTACGACTTCGTGGGCAACAACACGCCGGTCTTCTTCATCAGAGACCCTCTGAAATTCCCAGACTTCATCCATACACAGAAGCGGCATCCCGCCACCAACTGCAAGGACCCGGATATGTTCTGGGACTTCCTTTCGCTAACGCCAGAATCCATCCATCAGGTCACGATCCTCTTTTCTGACCGTGGCACGCCGGCCACTTTCCGCCACATGAACGGCTACAGCAGCCATACTTTCAAGTGGTATAATAATAAAGGTGAGTACTTTTGGGTGCAGTACCACTTCAAGACCGATCAGGGTGTCAAGAACCTTACCCTGGAGGAGGCAACCCGTATTTCAGCCGAGGATCCTGACCATGCCACACGGGACCTATATGAAGCCCTTGAACGGGGCGATTACCCGTCCTGGACACTCGAGATGCAGATCATGACCCCGGAGCAGGCCAAGGATTATCGCTGGGACATCTTTGACATCACCAAAGTCTGGCCTCACGGTGATTTTCCACCCATCAAGGTGGGCAAATTGGTGCTAAACCGCAACCCTGTTAATTATTTTGCCGAGGTGGAGCAGGCCGCCTTTTGCCCTGGCAACCTGGTCCCGGGTATTGCTGCTTCTCCGGATAAAATGCTTCAGGCTCGACTCTTCTCGTACCACGACACTCACCTGCATCGCTTGGGGCCCAATTATCACCTGATCCCGGTTAACCGGCCCAAGAATGCCTCGGAAATCAGCTACCAGCGTGATGGTTTTATGCGGGTTGATGCAAACGGTGAAGGCGGTCCGAACTACTGGCCTAACAGCTTCGGCGGACCAGAACCGGATCCAACCGCGGGCGAGCCGCCCTTTGAGGTTTCAGGTCTTGGGGCACGTCATGCCTCTACGCATCCCAACGACGATTTTATTCAGCCGGGGAACTTGTACCGCGACGTCATGACCGATCAAGACCGCATGAACCAGATCAGGAATATTGTGGATCATCTGGGCGGAGCACAAAAACGCATTCAGCTTCGCCAGACAGCCTTGTTTTATAAGGCAGACCCAGACTATGGCAGACGCGTAGCTGAGGGGCTGGGTTTGGAGGTGCAGGAAGTCGAGCGCCTGGCCAATATGACTCAGGAAGAAAGGGTGCAGGTCACCTCTTAAGCTTTATTGGCATAATGTTGCCCGCTCTCAGGTGATTTTTTATCTGGCGGCACTATGCCTCATGAGGTCCAGGCCCTGGAAGTCGGTCTTACCATTGGCCGAAAACTTATACATATCAAGAATAGTATTAAAAGATAAAAGCAGGGGATTAGGCCTGTTACGGCTCAACCCCCTGTGTATTTAATAAACGCAGACCGTCCGGTCAGAATCTAATCCAGGGGCCTCAATTGAACCCTTCGATTTTTGGCCCGGCCTTCTTCTGTTTCATTGGTTGCGATGGGGCTTGAAAAGCCGTATCCCCTGACAGTAAGACGATCTTTGGCAATACCTTGCTGCATGAAGTAGTTCATGACGGCTCCAGCGCGTTTTTCAGAAAGGCGCTGATTGTATGCCTTTTTGCCGATATTATCCGTATGACCCTGAATCTCAATTTTCAGGTAGGGGTTTCGCTTCAGAATTTCTACGGCCTGGTCCAGATTTGGACGGAATGCTGGCTTGATATTCCATTTATCAGTATCAAAATTGATGTCCCTGACGATCCAGCATCCTATCTCATTCACGGTTGCGCTTTTAGGTGTCCGGGGACATTGATCTAAATAGTTGGGCACGCCATCGGCATCGCTATCCAGAGGGCATCCGGAACTGTCCACCTTGACACCGGCCGGGGTGTTGGGGCACCTGTCCAGGTAGTCGTAGACACCATCGCCGTCGCTATCGAGCGGACAGCCGGAACGATCCACCTTGACACCGGCCGGGGTGCCAGGGCATTTATCCCGGAAGTCGTAGACACCATCGCCGTCACTATCGAGCGGACAGCCTGAGCGGTCCACCTTGACACCGGCCGGAGTGCCAGGGCATTTATCCCGGAAGTCGTAAACACCATCCCCATCACTATCAAGCGGACAACCGGAGCGGTCCACCCTTACGCCTGCCGGCGTGCCAGGGCACTTATCCAGATCGTCATTGACCCCGTCACCGTCACTGTCCAGAGGCGGCACGACTGCCTTTGCGCCGCCAAATAAAAAGGAGAGTCCCAGGGTATAGATGAAGTTGTGCTGAATGCTGCCAAATGAAAGGATGTGCCGGACATCACCCTGTAGGGCCATATTCTCGTTCAGAAAGTATTTCAGACCGGCGCCATAATTCAGTAAGAGTTCGGTACAGCTTGCTCCTCTTTGGGGATTGAGGGTGATACTGCCTATTCCGGCGGCGAGGTAGGGAACCAGCTTTCTGGACGGCGTGAAGTGATAGAGTCCTTCCAGGCGGAATAAATATCCATTTACCTGGCCGGCGCCGGCCTTGGAGTCTGTAACAATCTGGTTGAAAAGAGCCGCTCCGCCCCAGTTTTCTGTCAAGTTATAACCCAGGCCCAGGCCAAAGGTCATGCCATGTTTAAGGTCCTGTTTGCCGTCAAAAATGTAGCCTCCCAGAAACGGAGAGATGGCAAATGATCCGGCTTGATTTTGTGCCAGGCCCACTCCTGCATGGCCCAGAGAAAGTAATACCATGGCAACCCCAATAATTACCATTCTTCGCCGCATGATGCTCCTCCTTATTCTTCAGTTAATACGGATTAAATGGAGATACGCCGTGGATACATATGCATAACTACCACATTCGGTATGTCTATGCAATTACCAGAGGGTGCTTCGTGAGCATAACTGGAGTCAATGGGGATATCGTCAGACAAGACCTCTTGAAGATTGATGTGTTGACGGCTTACTTTTACTCTTGACAATTAGCGTATCCGTAATATACGTACACGTGGTATTGTAACCGTCAACCGCCTGATTGCCCGAGGATGAAAGGAGTTTTTTTATGGCCCGTGAAGAATACATCGGCTTCCTCATCTCCAGAACGCATAAAATCCTCAAAAAAAAACTGACCACGCTTGTACAGGACTATGACCTCACGGTGCGCCAGTACGGGGTCTTGCGCCGGCTGTACGAGGAGGATGGATTGCCGGCCCGGGAACTGGTGGTCAGGCTTTATTCAGACAGCTCAACCATAATAGACATCATTGACCGGCTGGAAGAAAAGGGCCTGGTCAGGCGCGAAGCTGATCCGCATGATCGCCGGGTGAATCGGATCTATTTGACCGACAAGGCCAGGGTAATACTGCCCAAGATATTGAGTCGGGTGGATCGTTTTGAACGCGCTATCTACCGGCATCTTTCACCTCAAGAAACTAAGGCCATTAAAACCGGCCTTAACAAGCTGCATAAGCTCGCGGTGGCTAAAGGGACGGCTGATCAGGCCAACAGTAAAAAAGTCAGGAAGTGATCGGGCATGGCAGCCTGGGGCCTTTTAATTCTAAACGCGTTAAGTATCATGGATGTATCAGGTGGATACTGAGAATGGACAGTTTGGGCCAGGTCCTCGGGGGTCTGGACCGCGCCCGAAGATGCGGCTGGCCGCATTTGCTTCATTGAGAAACCGGGATTTTCGCTGGTATTGGGTAGGCATGCTTGCCTCTTTTAACTCGATGATGATGCAGATGGTGGCGCGCGGCTGGCTGGTTTATACCATGACCGACTCCGCCCTGGCTCTGGGTCTGGTCTCAGCCGGTTTTGGCATACCGATGCTTTTATTTTCTTTATATGGGGGCGCCCTAGCGGACCGGGTTCAGAAAAGAAACCTGCTCCTGGTCACGAGAACGGGCATGGGCCTGGTCTCTTTGGTCATTACAATTCTGATCACCGCTAAAATGATTACTTTGTGGCACCTGATGCTGGCTTCGGTTGTCTCAGGCACTTTCATGTCCTTTTACATGCCCGGACGTCAGGCCTATATTTTAGATCTGGTGGGGAAGGACGGCCTGTTCAATGCGATCGCCATGAACTCAATGGCTATGAACATCTGCCGCATCGCTTCACCGGCCCTGGCTGGCGTCCTGCTTAAATTTATCGGTATTCCCGGGGTCTACTGGCTGGTGACGATCTCCAGTGCCGCGGTGATATTTTCTTTATGGATGATTCCGCCTGGCAAGCCCATAACCGTGCGGCCCAATGCGCCTTTACTTGCGGACGTCATAGAAGGTCTGCGTTACGTGCGGCATAACAGCGTCATTCTCATTCTTCTGCTCATTGGCTTCGTTCCCATAATAACCGCCATGCCTTACCAGTTACTCATGCCCGTCTTTGCCAAGACCGTTTTTAAAGCCGGAGAAACAGGGCTTGGTCTGCTCATGTCAGCGGTGGGTGTCGGCGCTTTGGGCGGCTCGATCTTTCTGGCATCGCGCGGAGACTTCCGGCGCAAAGGCATTCTGACGCTTTTTGTTGGAATAGCCTTTGGCATTTTTTTGATTCTTTTTAGTTTTTCACCTTCTCTGCTTCTGGCAAGCTTTTTTCTGGTCTTTGTCGGTGCTGGCAGTTCCATGTATATGACCCTTAATTATACCTTGCTCATGAGTTATACCCCTGAGGAGCTGGTCGGTCGGGTTATGAGCATTTCCATGATGACATTCGGTCTTATGCCTCTGGCAACACTCCCCGCCGGGGCACTGGCTGAAATTTTTGGCGCTCCGCTTACGGTGGCCGGCGGCGGCGTCATCTTGGCTTTGTTCCTGATTGTGGTCGTAGTCTTTCAGCCGCGTTTCAGGAAGCTGGATTGACGTCAGGCAAATCGTTCTGGCGAGGGTTTATGCAGAATTGAATTGAAATTAGCTTCAGGAATCGTATATTATTCGAACTGCCTGAAAGTGGTTTATGCCAGGACGGTGGTTTTCAGCAGGTATAAGTACTTATCACAGGTCGCTCGCGGCATGTAAAGAGGACAGGCGGGCACACGGGAATTACGTGTGTTTTGTCAATATTTAAACCAAACCTTAAACATCAGGAGGAACGAGAATGGCTGAATTCACTTTGGATGAGGATCAACAGCAGATACAGGACATGATGCGGAAGTTTGCTCAGAATGAGCTTCGGGAGGTTGCCCGGGATTGTGACGAGGAGGCCGAGCTGCCGTCTGATCTTCTGGACAAGGTCTGGGAGCTGGGTTTTACGCATAATGCCATTGAGGAGAAATACGGGGGTTACGAGCTGGGCCGGTCGTCAGCCTGGCAATTGGGGCGCTCTCGCCCTTGACGATGATGATTCCGATTCTGGAGTTTGGGACTGAGGAGCAGAAGGAGGAGTGGCTGCCTCATTTTTGCGGGGAGAAGTTTTTCCCGGCCACTTCGGCCCTGATGGAGCCCCGCATCACGTTTGATCCCACGCTTTTACAGACCACGGTCGAGATGGGCACTGAGACATTGGTGCTCAACGGAACCAAGTGCATGGTGCCGTTGGCTGATCAGGCCGAGCACATCTTGGTTTTTGCCACTACGGCTAAGGGAGCGGGGCCGGCTTCGGTGGAGGCGGTCATTGTGGACAAGGACACGCCGGGGCTGAGTATTGGAGAACGTGAGAAGAACATGGGTCTCAGGCCTTTGCCTCTTTTTCCGGTAACGTTCAAGGACTGTGAGGTGCCTCGGTCGCGGCGCGTTGGAGGCGATCGCGGTCTAGACTACATGCGGCTCTTGAATCTTTCGCGGGCCAATCTGTGCGCCATGGCCGTGGGTGTGGCGCGTGCATCGCATGAGTATGCCTTAAACTACGCCAAGGAGCGTTATGCTTTTGGGGAGCCGATTGCCAGCCGTCAGACCATAGCCTTCATGTTAGCCGAGTCGGCCATGGAGGTTGACGGGATGCGTCTTTTGGCCTGGCGCGCCGCCTGGCGGCTGGACCGTCATGAGGACGCCACTCGTGACGCCACCCTGGCTAAGATGTACTGTGCCGAGCAGGCCATGAAGGTCGTGGACTACGGGGTTCAGATATTGGGCGGTCATGGATATATTCGCGAGCATCCGGTGGAGATGTGGTTTCGGAACGGCCGGGCTTTTGCGACCATGGAAGGCCTGGCCACCGGGTGATCAAGCCCTCCCTATGGCCCATGGCCAGATAAACTGATCAGGAACAACCTTTTCAAGGAGGAAGACATATAATGATAGACTTTGAAATTGCACCCCTGACGAGAGAGGTCATTAAGAAGACGCGTCAATTTGGTCAGGAGGTAACCAGAAAGATCGCTCGTCATTACGATGAATACGAGCATGAGCACGAGGAATTGACAGATGAGGAGATCAAACGGATCAAGGAGCATCAGCTCTCCATCCTGAAGATGATGCAGGGAACCGACAAGCCGAGTGAAAAGCCGGGATTGAGCGGTGTGATCATGCGTGAAGCGAATTCGTGGGGAGATCAATCAGCGGCCTCAGGAGCCGGCACGCTGGGGCTGGGTAATGCGGCCATCAACGCCGTTGCGACCGATGACCAGAAAAAGCGTTTCGGCCACCTGTTTGCGGCCATGGCCATTACCGAACCAGGGGCCGGATCAGACACGGCTTCCATCCAAACCACGGCTAAACTCGACCCAAACACAAATGAGTGGATTATTAACGGGGAGAAGATCTTCGTTACTTCGGGTCGGCGCTGTGAGGCTGTGGTCATATGGGCCACGCTCGATAAGAGCAGGGGCCGGGCCGCGATCAAGAGCTTTGTCGTGGAAAAGACGAGACCGGGTATAACCGTAACCAAAAATGAAAAAAAGCTCGGGATCCGCGCCTCGGACACGGTCTCCATCCTTCTTGAAGACTGCCGCATTCCCTATGACAACATCCTGGGCAGCCCGGAGGTCAAGGAGAGGAAAAAGGGCCTGGGCGGCGCCATGGCCACCTTTGACGCCACCCGTCCGGGTGTGGCCGCCTCGGCTATCGGTATAGCCCGGGCCGCACTGGAGTTCACCAAGGCGAAGCTCGAACAAGAAGGATATACCTTCCCCTATGATCGCGGCCTGCATTCGTTGAGTGCCGTTCAGAGGGACTTTCTTGAAATGGAAGCCAATCTCGATGCGGCCCGTTTTCTGATCTGGCGCGCCGCAGGCATGATGGATCGGCGCTTGAGAAACAGCAAGGAGGCCTCCATGTCCAAAGCAAAAGCCGGTAAGGCCGCCACCCTGGTCTGTCAGAGATGCGTTGACATCCTGGGACCGCTGGGCTATTCATGCGACTGGCTGGCTGAAAAATGGATGCGCGACTGTAAGATTACCGACCTTTATGAAGGCACCGGCCAGATCAATACGCTTATTGTCGCTCGCCACATTTTGGGCTTTACGCGGCACGAACTGAAATAATCACGACCGGGTGGAGCCTTGTGCCAGGAATCGCTCCACCCGAACAGAACCCTGGCCGCGCCATTCTTGGCATCAACTAATGTCGGCGGGGATTTTTTTACGATTATAGTAATTGCCAGAATAACGTTCTGAGATGAAAAGACCTGGATTCATACGCACGGCACTTTTTGTGCCTGGGAACCAGCCAGACCGGGTGGATAAGGCGGTCCATACAGGAGCCGATGCCGTTATCATTGATCTCGAAGACGCGGTGCCTCTGGCTGAGAAAGAAAAGACTAGGGCCATGGTGCGGGACAAGCTCATCCAGCATGACCAAAGAGCCATGTTTGTGCGCGTCAATGGACTGGAAACCGGTTTCATGCAGGGGGACCTGGCGGTGGTGGCCGTGGGTGGGCTGGCGGGCATTATGCTCCCCAAGGCGGAAAGCGCGGCCCATGTTCAGGAAATTGGCGCCAGGCTCAATGAGGTGGAAAAGGCTCAAGGCATCCCGCTCGGAACCATTTCCGTGCTTCCCTTGATCGAATCTGCTAGAGCCGTTCAGAACATATTTGAGATTGTTTCGGTAAAGACCGATCCGCCGAGGTTTTTTTTCGTGGCCTTTGGCGCGGCTGACTATGCCTTGGACATGGGGATCGAGCTGACCAGGCAAGGCACCGAACTTCTCTATGCGCGGTCCAGGATTTGTATCGCCTGCCGGGCCGCCGGGATTGACGCGCCGCTGGATACTCCCTTTATGATTGATATCAGGGATCTGAAGGCTCTGAAGGCCGAAGCCCGCCAGGCCAGACAGATCGGGTTCCAGGGGAAACTCTGCATCCATCCGGATCAGGTCAGCCCCTGCAATGAAGTCTTCTCCCCGACTGAGGAAGAAATTAAGCAAGCAGCCATGGCGGTTCAGGCCTTTGAGGACGCTGAGGCCAGGGGGATAGGGGCCATTCAAATTGAAGGCCGGTTTATTGATTACGCGGTGGTGGAGCGCGCCCGGAGGACCCTGGAAATGGCGGCCCTCCTGCACGGAATACGCCCGGATTAGGCCCGAATGACCAGCATCTCCTCACGGCTTGAGAATATCCCTTTTCTGTCAGACCTGGCCAGAACGAGGGGCTGGCCCTATATCATCGCCTGGATCCATCGCCTCACCGGCATCGTCCTGGTGCTCTATATCTGGTATCACATCTACACTCTTTCCTTCCTGCATTCGCCCGGGGAATACGATACCAAGATGAATCTCTTCCGCGCTTTTGTTTTTATTTTTCTGGAGTGGCTTCTGACCGTACCGGTCATCTTTCACGCCTTTAATGGAGGCCGGCTCATCCTTTACGAAATCTTTGGCTCAAGAAACGATGAGTCCATGATACGATGGGTCTTAGGCCTTTCCATGATTTACATCCTGCTTATAGGCCTGTTTATGATCATGGGCAACCAGGCTGTGTCGCCGGTATTTTTCTGGCTGACCCTGTTTGTTGTCAGCATCTGCCTGAGTTATGGGGTGGCAGCGAAAATCTGGGAAAGCGGAGTCTCTAAAGCCTGGAAGTTTCAAAGGATCACCGGCGCTTTTTTGTTGATCATGATTCCGGCTCACCTTTTGTTTATGCATCTCGATCCCTCAATCGGTCATGAGTCGAGCGTTGTTATGGCGAGAATGCAGAGCGTGATAATCAAGGTCATAGATATAGTATTAATCCTCTCCGTGCTATACCACGGCGGGTACGGCCTGCTGGCTATTGCCAAGGATTACCTGGAGTCCAGGCTGCTGCAAGACGGCTGTGCCTTATTAATTTTCATGGTCATGGCCGTCTTTGCCTGGGTTGGGATCAAGGTGACCCTTTTTATTTGACAGTGGTCGTTTTTACATGAACAGGATTTTTAAAAAAGGACCAGATTTTTATTGTGACCTGCTGATCATCGGTACCGGCGGAGCGGGGCTGCGGTGTGCGACCGAGGTCCTGGAAAAGAGGCCGGAAACCAGCGTCATGGCGTTAACCAAGGTTTCTCACCCTCAGAAGTCCCATACATCAACCGCCCAGGGCGGCCTGGCCGTGGTGGACCCGCGAGACCCGGTAGATAAGAATATCTTTCACATGTTTGACACCTGGAAGGGTTCCGACTGCACGGCCGATCAAAATATCATTAAAAAAATCATCGAGTCGTCATGGGAACAGATTCTGTGGCTGGAAAACAGGGGCATGCATTTCAGCCGGGATATCGAAGGCAAGTTGAGTAAGAGAACCTTTGGGGGGCATACCCTGAATTTTGGTGAGTCCCTGGCCTATCGCGCCGTGTTCGAAGCCGACCGCACCGGAAAAGGGATCATGGATACCACCTGGGGTGAAGCCTTGAAAAGAGGCATCCGCTTTTTGACTCAAAGCATCGCCACCGAGCTTCTTTTCACCGGAAACCAATGTGTGGGCAGCGTTGTTTTCAAACAGAAGGAAGGGGAGTTTATCCGCATTTTATCAAAGGCCACGATCATCGCCACCGGCGGGTGCGGTCAGGTCTTCAAGGTCACTACCAACTGCCGCCAGAATACCGGAGACGGGCTGGCTCTGGCGCTTCAGGCCGGGCTTCCGGTCATGGACCCGGAAGCGGTCCAGTTTCATCCCACCGGCATTGTTGGCCCTGGTATTTTAGCCAGTGAAGCATTACGTAGTGAGGGCGGAGTCCTGCGCAACAAGGACCTCAAACCCTTCATGGAAAGATACGCCCCAAAGATGAAGGACCTGGCCCCGCGCGATCTCGTGTCCCGGGCTATTGAAACCGAGATTCGACAAGGCCGAGGCGTCCTTAATCCTGATCATGGAATTTATCATGTGTGGATTGACCTCAGACATCTCTCAGAATATGTCCTTGACATGAAGCTAGGTGAAATTTCGCACTTTTTTAATAAGTTTGTAAACATCAACCCCAAGGAGGAGCTCTGTCCTGTCTGCCCGAGCAATCATTATCACATGGGAGGAATCCCGACCACTGAGTTCGGCGAAGTGCAAAACGGCTCGCAGGACACTGTCCCGGGTCTGTTTGCCATAGGGGAGTGCGCTGCCGCGAGCTTTCATGGTTTCAACCGCCTGGCGGCCAATTCTATTCTGGAATTGATCACCATGGGAAAATTTGCAGGTGAGAGGGTGCTGGAGTATTTGAAGGAAGCGCCTGCTGAAACATCCAAAGCAGAAGGGGAGCATACCCTTTCGCTATTTTCTGGTTATCTCGAGGCCCAAGGCCGGGACAGCCTTGGCCGGATTCGTGAGGCCATGCAGACGATGATGACCGGGAAGGCCGGTGTTTTCAGGACCGAAGCCGGACTCCTGGAAGCTGTCGAAGGCTTGAAGGAATTGAAAGATCGGGCCGCTAAAACCGCGCTGTCCACCAGAGGGCTCATCATGAACCAGGAACTGGTTCGGCGCTGGGAACTGGATAACCTGCTGACCGTGTCCATGGTTATCGCTTGTGCCGCACTCAATAGAAGAGAATCGAGAGGCGCTCATTATCGTGAAGACTTCCCTGAGAGAAAGAATGAGTATAATTATCATACGTTAACGACCATGGAGGAATCCGGGAGGATTGAGTTTGGGAAACGGCCTGTGGATATGAGCATTCTCGAAGCCGGGGGCGGGCATGCGCAAAAATTCGGGATGATTAAGCGAGAGTATTAAGGCATGGGAAGTTCATTTGAAATCTTGCTTAAAAAAGATCGTTAAAAAAAATTTATGGCTAAAACTTATTCCATCACTTTGAAGATTCACCGGTACAATCCTGAAGAAGACCGGTCCTGGATTCAGGATTATCACATGGAGGCCGGCCGAATCCTCCGGTTTGTGGATCTCTTCCATAAAATAAACGATGAACAGGATTCCACCCTGGCCTGGAACTCCTCATGTGAACACGGTCAGTGCGGAACCTGTTCCGTCATAGTCAATGGCAAGCCTCTTCTCGCGTGTGAACTCCTGGTTGAAAACGCGGTTCACCGTTTCAGGACCACAACCTTTATCATCGAACCGCTGGACGTGGCGCCCGTCATCCGCGATTTGATGGTGGACATGGAAAAGGCCTACGAAAAGGTCAACCAGGTCAAGCCATACATCATTGAACCGGCGCCCCTGCCGGTCGAAAGAGACGTGTACCCCATAACGCCGAACGAGCTGGAGCTTTACGTGAACGCCACGCGATGCATCAACTGCTTTTGCTGCGCCTCGGCATGTATCAGCAGTCATAAGAGTTTTCTCGGGCCGAACGCCATGCTGGCCGCCATTGTCCGTGTCATGGATCCGCGCGAGCAGGAGAAGGAGGAGCGGTTTAAAGTTCTGTACAGCGACCAAGGGGTTTACAGGTGCCACTCGACTCAGGCCTGCACCTTTGTCTGCCCCAAGGAGATTGACGTGGCCCATTTCATCGCCCTGGCCAAAGAGGGCGCTATAAAGCTCTGATAATGATAGATGCTGGCGAGGCCCGGTTTTTATGTTCGAGAGCCGATAATGATGGAAAGACGCCTTTCGATTAAAGACCTTTTCACCCAATTTGAGGTAGAATAAAGTGGAATCAAAAGACAAGCTCAATCGTTTTATCCGTGACCAGAGGTCTGAAGCCAAAGTCTCTGATCTTCCATTGAAGGATTTGAGAATAATAGACATGGCCACGGTCTTGGCTGCGCCTTTTGCCGCCACGCTCATGGGAGATTTTGGCGCTGAGGTCATCAAGGTAGAACCCCCTGAGACGCCTGACGCCATTCGGAGATGGGGGGTTCTTGAAAGCGGGATTCAGCCTTTCTGGGCGGTGTTCGGCCGGAACAAGCTCCCGGTGACCATTGATCTGAAATCGCCGGACGGAAAGGAGATTTTTTTCAGGCTCATCGAAAAATCTGACGTGCTCATAGAGAACATGCGCCCGGGCACCATGGAAAGGCTGGGGTTTGACATGGAGAAACTCCTGGAAGTGAACCCGGGCCTGGTCATCGGCCGGGTTTCAGGATACGGTCAAACCGGGCCTTATGCCTCAAAGCCCGGATTTGGCACCCTGGCCGAAGGTTTGAGCGGTTTTACCTATCTCAACGCTCAGCCGGGCGGCATCCCTACTAACGCGCCCCTGGCCCTGGCGGATTTTATTACTGGTATGCATCTGGCTTTTGCCATCATGTTGGCCTTGAGGGGGCAGGAGAGGGGAGAAAAAGGAGGGGGCGTTATTGATATTTCCCTGTATGAGCCCCTTTTCGGGCTGTTTGGCTCGGAATTCCTGTCTTATACCCTCAGTGGCGAGGTGCCGCAGCCTCAGGGTAGTGAGTTGAGCTATGTCGTTCCCAGGAATAACTACATGACCAGGGATGGAAGATGGGTGACCCTTTCCGGGGCCGCTCAGAAACCATTTGAAAGGCTGATGGAGATCGTCGGCCATCCTGAGATGAAGGACGATCCTCGCTACAGGATCAATGAAGAGCGTATCAAGGAGGAAAACCGCCGTGTCATCAACCAGGTGATCTCAGACTGGATCGGAGGCAAAAATCTCAAAGAAATCGTTGAGATTTGCGGTCGCTCCGGTATTACGGCCGGACCGGTAGCCAACATGGAGGACATCTTTAAGGATGTTCACTATCAGGCTAGAAAGTCCTGGATCGAGATAGAGGACCCTGTCACCAGGACCCCCCTCAAGATGCCTAACGTCTCCTTTGGACTCCTCAACACCCCGGGCAGGATTCGATTTCCCGGCCTGCCTCTCAGCTCGGCCAATGAGGTCGTCTTTCAGGATCTCCTTGAATTTTCTGTTGAGGAGATAAAGAGGTTCAGGGGAGAAGGGACTATCTAATTTTTACGCTTTTTCAAGCGATGGGAGAGAAAGAATATCTCCGGAGCTCAAACTTCTTTGTAATTACAGAGCTTTTGAAACATAACTAAAAATTCGATTCCTGGGAAATTCCCTCAGAATAATAAAGAGAGGTGACGGCCATGCCGGGTGTTTCCGTTGATGTGGATGACCGGAAGGAGTTGGGGTGCGCGGCGCGGGTTACGCTCGATAACACGGCCAAGCTCAATATCATCAACACGCCGCTCATTCAGGACCTGATCAGGGCGATTGAAAGCTTTCATGATGATGAAAGGCTGCGGGTGATGGTCTTGACCGGGGCCGGGAACCGGGCGTTTATTGGCGGAGTTGATATCAATGAGATGTCTCGGCTGGATTCCACTAACGCCGAAGCGTTCATTGCGAGCGTGCATCAGATATGCCTTGCGATTCGAAGTCTGCCTGTGCCTGTTATCGCCCGCATATCGGGTTATTGCCTCGGTGGCGGGCTTGAGGTTGCGGCCGCCTGCGATATGCGGGTGGCGAGCGAGGATTCCACGTTTGGCTTGCCTGAGGTGAATGTGGGGCTCCCCTCTGTGATCGAAGCGGCTCTCTTACCCCGGCTGGTAGGCTGGGGCAAGGCGCGTGAGATTATCTACACCGGCCGCTATCTTTCAGCCGCCGAGGCCCTGGAGTGCGGGCTGGTCGAGCGCGTCGTATCACCTGAAAAGCTGGATGCTGCGGTTGAAGAATGGGTGGAGGCCATTCTCAATGCTGGCCCGCAGGCCATCCGTCTTCAGAAGGCCCTTATCCGCCACTGGGAAATCCTGCCTCCTGATGAGGCGATTGAGAAAGGAATTCAAACCTTCGGGCAGGCCTATGAAACTGACGAACCTCAAAGGTTCATGAAGCGTTTCCTGGAGCGCAGGCGGGATAAAGATTGACCCTGGAACACGAAATTTCGCTGCTGAAAAGGAAGCCTGTCCGTGAAACAGATTTTTTAGTAAATGATGACCAGAAAATAGAATTTACAGGGCGTCGTTTAAACCAATCCGGTCAATGAATTCATGTCCTCAATTTTTTCTAAGGATGAGATTGCATCCATGAGCTTCTGAGTTTTATCGCCGCCCATCACCGGTTCGCACAGGTCGGTGAACTTGGCCTTTATTTTTATTTTTTTAACATCCAGCTCCGGGATCTCTCTGAAGATGTCTGTAAATGCAGAATAGACCTGACCCTCGCTTGTCTCTATCTCCACCCTGGATTCCATGGCCTGCATTTCTGGAGCGACCTTTACCGATATCTTGTTCATAAGTTCTTTTATTTCGGGGTCGGCGACCTTGTCGTCCGTAAAGGCCTGCAGGCCGGTGTTGCCTCGCACCAGGGCGTTGGCCACGCAGTAGGGGACGCTAAACTTGCCTTCCAACCCTGTATGCGCTTCCATCTTGTCGGCCGCGCTCAATGCCGTTTCACTGACGCGGACTTTAATTGACCTGACGTCCTTGACAGACAGCCCTTGTTTTTCAAAGACAGATACGGCCGCCTCGATGGGAGAGTGCGTGAAATGACAGGAGGCATGGTACTTCTGCGCCAGATGCTCGATTCCCCAGGACTGGCCGAGCGAGTTCAGGATGTCCTCCTTCACCGCGCCTTTCATGGCCTGGAAAAGACCGCCGGGCCCTTCAAGGATGTCTTCGGCGCTGGTGAAACCGTCGCTGGCCAGCAGGGCGGCCATCACCCCTGCCTCTGACGCCAGTCCGGCGTGGAATGGTTTGCACATGGTTCCAAAGACCCTTTTCAGTCCCGAGCTCTGCGTGCCCGCGATGCCCAGGGCGAAAACCGTCTGCTGTTCATTCAGACCCAGGAGACGGGAACAGGCCGCGGCCGAGGCCAGATGACCCATGGTGGAAGTGGCGTGCCATCCGGCGGCGTAATGTTCGGCCCCGGCGCAGGCGGCGATGGTTGTGCCGACCTTAAGGCCGATGAGGTAGGACGACAGGAAATCGGCTCCGTTCCTGCCTTTCCACTCGCTTAGAGACAGCAGCCCTGGAAAAAGGGTTACTGAAGGATGGCCCAGAAAAAATGACAGGGTGTCGTCGTAATCCAGGGCATGCGATGCGGCTCCATTGATGAGCGCGGCCTGGGAAACGGTCTTCTTTACGCTGTGACCCAGAATGGTTGCCTGCTGCGCCCCTCCCAGGAGATCGGTGTACTTGAGCAGCTTCTGCACCAGGGGTTCGTCCTTCCCGGCCATGGTCACGCCCAGCCAATCCATGAAGGCTACTTTAACATGGTCAAATATTGCAGCTGGAATATCAGCTGTATTGGCCTTGACACAAAATCTGGCAAGCGTCCTTGTCATTCCGGCGGTTTTCTCCGGCATCATGTTTCCTCACTTAAAAAAATTAGTAACCATAAGCTCACGGCGCGGGCTGAAGCCTTTAAGATGAAAATCATGCCCCTGGCAAAAGAGGGGTCAGAGGAGCGATGATTTCCTGAACAATGGAGTAGGGGTCGTTTTCGCGGGCCATGACCTGTCTCACGGCCTGGTCAAGGCTGCCGTCCTTGTTCCAGTTTTTTTTGATGAGGCCCACGATTTCCTTTTCCAGCAGTCCGATCAGTTCCTCGCGAATCCGTTCTTCCTGCCACACGGTCTGTTTGTTGAGGGTTTTCAATAGCTCATGTGTTTTCTGCACGAGCTCGACAATTCCATTGCCTTTTATGGCCACGGTTTTCAGAATCGGAGGCCTGGGAGCTTCTGTATCCATGTCAAGCTCCAGCATGGCCTCGATATCCATAACCACCTGGTCTGCGCCCTTCAGGTCGGCCTTGTTGACGATAAATATATCGGCTATCTCCATGATGCCCGCCTTGATGGTCTGAATCGCGTCACCCTGTCCGGGGACACAGACCACCAGGACCAGGTCCGCGGTCCTGACGACCTCGACCTCGTCCTGCCCGACGCCAACGGTTTCGATGAGGATGAAGTCCTTGCCAAAGGCGTCCATGATCTTGGCCACATCGCGAGCAGACTGGTTCAGCCCCCCCAGGACTCCTCTGGTAGCCATGGAGCGGACGAAAACGCCGTTCAGGTCGCTCACATCCATCATGCGGACGCGATCTCCGAGCAGGGCGCCGCCGGAAAAGGGGCTTGAAGGATCAACCGCAATGACGCCCACCTTGAAGCCCTGGTCCACGAGAGTGCGGGTCATACGGCTGGTGAGGGTACTCTTGCCCGTGCCTGGAGCCCCGGTAATGCCCACCACCCGGGCCTTTCCCGTGTCGGCGTAAACCCGCTTCATGGCTTCCATCCATCCTGGTTCGCGGTTTTCGACCCGCGTGATCAGCCTGGTCAGGGCGCGGATGGAGCCGCTCTTCATCTCGCTGATCAATGCTTCCCATTTGCTAGTCATGTCTTGCTCATCCTTTCAACATGCCAACTAGAACATGACAGACCCGGTCAGGCAAATGGTTTTTCATTCTGCGCTACCGGCCAACAAATTCTGGTTTGCGTTTTTCCAGGAAGGCCTTCTGTCCCTCTTTAAGGTCCTGGCTGGCAAAGGCTTCCCTGACGAGGACCTGGGCTTCCTCAAGATCGGCCTCGCTTAAAGTCATGGAGCGCCCGAACATGTTTATGATTTTTTTTGTTCCTTTAAGAGACAAGGGGGCGTTCTGTGTAATTTCTTTGGCAAACTGAAAGGTAAAAGATTCCAGCTCTGACCTGGGAACCAGGTAATCCACCAGCCCCTTTTCTTTGGCTTCAGTGCCGCCGTATGTGCGGGCGGTCAGAAAAACTTCCCTGGTCCGGGCCATGCCCAGGGCGTCCAGAAACTGCTTAATGCCTTCCGGATGATAGACCAGGCCCAGTTTGGCCGGCGGCATACCCATGCGGATGTCGTCTCTGGCAATGCGGATGTCGCAGCACATGGCCAGGTTGAAGCCGGCCCCAAAGGTATACCCGTTCAGCATGGCCACCGTGGGGTATGGGAAATTTTTGACACTGTCCAGGGCCAGTTCCACGGGGTTGCTTCTTTTGAGCGCTTTTTGAATCTCCGGGGAAACGTCCGTCGGGATGGCGCCGATGTCGTATCCGGCGCAGAAGGCTTTGTCTCCAGCGCCCCGGAAGATTAGGGTCCGGACTTCGTCGCCCCTGGAGAATTCATCCAGGGTTTCATAAAGTTCAATAAGCAGGCCCGGTGTCAGGGCGTTTCTCTTTTCGGGCCGGTTAAAAATCAGGGTGCAGATATGATCTTGTTTTTCGACCTGAAGAACCTCACTCTCCATTATCTTCCTCCTCCTTAACGCCGATCACTTTTTCATCCAGAAGTGTCTTTATCTTATCGTCAGAATATCCAAGGAGCTGTTTCAGGACTTGCTCGGTATTTTCTCCAAGCCGGGGCGGCGGCTGAAAGACCTCCTCTGTCCTGGAAGCCTTGACCGGATTGCCTGCCAGTTTAAATTTCCCTAAACGCGGGTCAAAAAGTTCAGGGATCATGTTTCGCGCCAGGACCTGCGGGTCGCTAAAGGCGCGGTCCAGGGTGTTCACCGGGGCACAAGGCACGTCCGCCTCTTGCAGGAGCTCAAGCCACTGGGCAGCCGTCTTCTCGAGGAAGGCCTCTTGCAGGATGGGGATGAGTTCGTCGTGGTTATCAAGACGCTTGATAGAATTCTTGAAGCGTTCATCCAGCACAAGCTCTTCAAGTCCGAGGGCGACACAGAGTCCTTCCCAGAAGGGTTCTGTAACGGTCGCCACCACGATCCAGATATCTTTTGTCTTAAAGGCTTCGTAAGGCACCAGGGTTCCGTGGCGAGACCCCTGGGGGCCGGAGAGTATACCGCCGATGAGGTAATATGAGGCCAGGTAGGACATCAGGGATATCTGGCAGTCCAGCAGACTGATGTCCAGCTTCTGGCCTTTTCCCGTCTTTTCGCGAAAGTGCAGGGCTGAAACAACTGATAAGGCCGCGAAAAGGCCACCGGCCAGGTCCCCGATCGGTATGCCCATCCTGACCGGGGGGCCGCCTTGCTCCCCGGTAATGCTCATGCCTCCGCTCAACGCCTGAATGGTGAGATCAAAGGAAGGACGGTCCCGGTACGGGCCGGTGTGGCCAAACCCGCTCAGAGAACAGGAGATAATACGAGGATTCACCTGCCTGAGGTCTTCGTAATCGCACTTGAGCCGGCTCAGGGCCTGAGGCCTCATGTTGTCCATAACCACGTCAGAAACCTTTACCAGTTCGTAAAATATCTCCAGACCCCTGGGTACCTTCATATCCAGGACCACGCTTTTTTTGTTGCGGTTGACCGCCAGGAAGTAGGCGCCCATCCCTCCAAGTGACGTTTGGACTCCAAGGCGGGTGTAGTCGCCGCGGTGATCCTCGATCTTGATCATCTCGGCTCCCATGTCGGCCAGGATCATGGTGCCGTAAGGTCCGGCCAGCATCCTGGTCAGGTCCAAAATGCGAACATCTGATAACAGGCCTTTCATCGGAGCGTCCTTTTTCTACTTTTCCGCCTTGACATGTTCGTTGATAACCTGGGCGACCCGGCTGATATCAGTGCCAGAAGTAAAAATTTCTGTCACGCCCATTTCCTTGAGAGGAGAATTGTCCTCCTCGGGAATCAAACCGCCGATCAGAATGATGATGTCCTCACCACCCTTTTCCTTGAGCGCCTCGATGACTCGTCTGGTCAAATGCATATGGGCGCCCGATAAGATGGACAGGCCCACCACATCCACATCTTCCTGGATGGCCGTGTTTACGATCTGATCCGGGGTCTGACGCACCCCCAGGAAGATAACCTCAAATCCCGCATCCCGCAAACCATAAGCAATGACCTTGGCCCCTCTATCGTGTCCATCCAATCCGATTTTCGTTACAAGGACCCTGATTTTCCTATCCATTTCCATTCTCCTTTAATCAAATATGGGGTCGCATTCAATCAAGGCTAGGGGCACTTTGGTGCGGCGTTCAATATCCAGATAAACCCGGCCTGTAAGGTCTCGGCCCCAGCCGCTCAGGGAAAAAGCGGAGGAAGGAATAACTGCCAGGTCGGGCAGAATCTTTTCCTGGTCAATGAACTCCTCGATGGCCCTGATGAAATCCTCGACAACTATCAGGTCTCCCATAAAGATGTTTCCCCCAAAGTAATGGTTCCGCGGAACCCTGATATATAGGTTCGTGCCAGGAAGACGCCCCTGGACCGAAGTGAATTTTTCGAGGAAGGGGCGCACTAAAGTAGATGTAAGCACGAGCACCTTCCGGGCCTTGCGGGCCGCAACGATCTGCCTGAGTTTTTCCATCCATTCCAGGGGGAGGCCGGAACAAGGGAACACTCCCCCGAGGTGGGTTGCGGTCTCCGGTATGTAAGGATAATCGAAATCAAAGAGGTTCAGTTCCAGGTCCAGCGGGGTTCCGTTTCGTTGAATTGAAAGGGACGCTCCTTTGAGGTCGCTCTGGTGCAAAAGCGTTAGAAGCGAGCGGGCCTGGGGACGATTTTTCACGGGCAGTCCGTTTATCTTGAGGATGCGGTCGCCCTGACAAAGCCCGGCCCTGGCCAGGGGGGAGTTTTTCACGACGCCTATGAGCACAGGGTCATTGAGCCTGTCGGGATCGGTATACTCCTCAAACAGACCGGGCCGCATGACCATGGGACAATCAGTGCTCAGACGCAGCCCCAGAATTTTTGATTTCAAGAGGCGCCATATTTCGTGGAGCGAAAACGAATCCTCTTTTGAAAAGGCCCGGGAATACCCTGGCAGACTGATCTGAATCAGGGTCGGATCAAAGGCAGCGGCAAAGGCCACGGTCTTTTGCAGGTCCTCGAGCATGATTTCAGGCGAGGGAAAGGGCCAGGGAACGATGACGACGCTGTATGGAATATCGGCCTCTCTGAGATGAGCCAGGGAATCCAGGGCCTTCTGAGGCTCCGGATCGTTCATGAGCCACTGCCGCCGGGCTGGGGAAGAAGAGTTGAGGGAGACGTCCAGGGAAACCGGCTTGTGTCTGACCAGTGACCGGATGACTTCAGGGCTGAGCGTGGAACCATTGGTGGAGATTCGAAAAGGTTCGGCTGTTTTTTGACGCAGTGCGGTCAGAATCTTGAGAATATGAGGGTGGGCCAGCGCCTCAGCCGGACTGCCCATCCAGGGAAAAATATTCAGTTTGGCAGACGGAACGTAATGATTGATGCGCGTTTGTATCTCCTCATATTCCTCCAGGGGTTCGCGCCGCCTTGGTCTCAAAGGGGGAGCCGTTCCCTTGTTGTAACAAAAACGGCAGTTCAGGTTGCATCTGGAGGCCGCATGGGCCAGGATATCTGTCGCTCCCCCGCCGGGGCCAAGCCATTGATTCAGGTCCTTAAGCCGGAACACGTCCACCTGAACCGTTTCTCCATTCGCTTCTAAATCAATAACGCTCATCAAGGATTCAAGGAGACACCGGATAAAACGCAACCTGGGTTCATACAAATCCAGAGGGTCTGAAGACTCAAATCTCTCCATACCTTCGGGAGGGTAGAGAGGGTGCACCGTATGCCGGTCATTGAGCAGCCTGTACCCGTCAACCCTGATGTCCTGATGATCCTGCGTGGGCACCAGGAGGCGCAGCAGTTCGCGCAGGCAGGACCCGAGCAGATCGTCCGGGCTGTGCCTCTGGGAATCAGAATTCTTACTTAAGGGAAATCTAAAGGGGTTCGCTGCCATATATCATTTGCCTTTATTTATAGAATTGACGGCGCTTCATATTCTCCAAAAACGTCCCGGAACACGTCTGCAACTTCCTGAATGGTTACATAGGCCTTGACGCATTCGATGAGATGCGGCAGGAGGTTTTCGTCCTCCTGGCGAGTCTTTCGCTTTAAAGTTCCCAGTAACCGCTTGACGTCTTCATTATTTCGGGTGCGTTTGATCTCCTTTAAGGCGGCAACCTGCTTTTCTTCGGCCCTGGACCGTCTTTGCGGGTCATAGGGGTGAGGCACCAGGCGCGTGGTTTCGACTTCCAGCTCACTTTCACCGGTAAAGCAGTTTACGCCCACCATCAGTACCTCCCCGCTGGCGATCTTCCTTTGATGTTCATACGCGCTTCGGCTGACCCCTCTTTGCATGTACCCCTGCTCGATGGCAGCCACCGCGCCGCCCAATTCGTCAATCTTTTTTAGTTCGTCCCAGGCCTCCTCCTCAATCTCGTCTGTCAGGGCTTCCATGCAGTAAGACCCGGCAAAGGGGTCCTCGACCTCGCCCAGTCTGGCCTCGCAGGCCAGAATGCGGCCGGCATCGGTGGATAACTGAGTCGCCTCGGCGCTCCATCCCAGACCCAGCGGCTCGTCATAGGGCGGGAAGGGAGCGGGACGGCCCCCGGACAGGGCCCCGGCAATGGCCCCCATGACCGCTCTGGTGAGGTTATTGAGCGGACGCTGGATGGTGGTGCTTGAAGGCCCGATATGAGCCGTTATCGGCATCCTGATGATCATGCTTCTCGGGTCCTGTGCGCCGAATCTCTCTTTCAGGATGCGGGCATACATGCGCCTGGCCGCCCTTTGAAAGGCGATTTCCTTTAAGAATTCCATACTGCCGCCAAAGGCGTTGAAGGTGAAACGGGGCGCAAAATCATCCACATCCAGCCCGGCCCTGACTCCCTCCTCAAGGTAGGCGATGGCAATGGCCATGCTGTACGCCAGGTCTTGCTGCCGCGTGGCTCCGGCTTCTCTGATGTGGTAGCCGCCGATGCTGGTGATATTTACCCGCGGCATGTGCTTGTGCAGAAAGACGAGGCTGTCTCGAAAGAGACGCATGGCCGGGCGCGGCGGGTAGATGTAAGTGCCGCGCGCCAGGTATTCCTTGAGGATGTCGTTTTGCGGGGTCGCCCTTAATTTTTCAAGCGGAATGCCGCGCTTTTCCGCCAGGGCGGCGTACAAGGCCATGATATAGATTGCCAGAGAGCTCATGGTGTAGTTAGATGAGATACGATCTAAATTAAGATCCCCCTGGTAAGGTTCATAGATGACCTCGAAGTCCCGCAGCGTGTCAATGGCGACGCCGACCCTGCCCACTTCCCCCTCGGCCATGGGATTGTCAGAATCGTATCCGCATTGAGTCGGCAAATCCATGGCCAGGTTGGGCCCGCCTCGGCCTCCGCTTTCGATCCTCTGTTTATAATAATCCCGCGTATCCTCCGGCGCTCCATAACCTGAGTATCCCGCAGCGCGCGTCAGTCCGCTGCCTGCGCCGGACGGCGCCTTGGCCGCCAGTCTGGCCATGCCTGCGGTCGGGTCGAAGGCATAAGTGCCGGCCGTAAAGGGATAATCGCCCGGGAATCCCACTTTTTCCAAAAAATTGAAATCTTCTATATCCAGGGGGGTGTAAAAGCGGCTGGGCGATTCTTTGAGGAGCGGGAATCTGGCAAGCGCCTTTTTCACCGTGCCTTCTTTCCATTCTTGCTCCTTTTTCCTGATTTCATCTTTGCTGCTCTTCATCGTTTTCCTCCTGTTTCACGGAGTTCTGATTATGATTTTAAAAGAGTATTTTATCTTGTTTACAAGCTGGCTGAGATGATTTTTCTGCAGAATTAATAAATTGAGAGGCACAACTTTGAAAGTATAATTTCTCCCACCCAGGCTGGACCTTGGCAATCCGGGCTTCCGTAATAACGGCGGTGAAGCGTTTTTTTAAGGATTTCATAGCAGACGCATGAACCTGGGCGTGTGGCCAACACTTAAAATAAGGATATTAACATGGATATTTAGGTATCTGATTTAAATATATTGAATTATCGTTAATGATGTGTCAAGCATGTTTTAAAACACGAACTTTGTAAGAATCAGATTTACATCTGGCCGGACAATGGGATAGTCATGATTGAAGCATCATCGTTTCCATCGCCTTGATTCTATGATCGAGAAGGCATAAAATGCCGCTCATATTTTGTTAAATCAGAAAGCATGGGAGAGGAGAGGATAATGAGTGACGATTTAGAAGAACTGAAGGAAAAGACCAGGCAGACGGCAGAGAAATATTTCGAGGGCCTTCCCCCTGAGGAGCGGGCGTATAACCTCTGGCGGTCCTTTGACAAGAACCTGGCCAAGGACCTTTCGATGCATTACACCGGAAAAATGTACGCCCGGGAGAAGATTCCGCACCAGACAAGGCAACTGGTCACTATCGCCGCGCTGACGGTCCTGGAGAGGAAGGAGGAGTTGAGAACTCATATCTGGGCGGCCCTGAACGTGGGGTGCCTCTCAGAGGAGATCGCTGAGGTCATTTTCCAGATGGGCACTTACGGCGGTATGCCCGTGGTCAATACCGCGCTGAAGGTCCTTAAGGACGTGCTCGAGGCAAGAGGTCTGGAATAAGGATGTCAGTGTTTGGGCCGGATAACGGTTCGGCGTTTGTAAAAGCCTGGAGGGACGGTCATATTGGGGGCGACCACAGCGTGCGGTCCCATGATAGTGCCCGGGTTGGTCACGGTATTGCATCCAAATGAAGTATTGTCACCCAAAATAGCCCCTAATTTACGCATATTTGTATCGAATATCTCATCTTTTATCTTAACTTTGATCGTACCGCTGGTAATCTTGAAATTGGCCAGCTTGGTGCCTGCCCCGAGGTTGACATCCTGGCCGAGAACGCTGTCGCCGATATAGGCAAAGTGCCCGGCCTTGGCTCCATCGAGCATGACTGAATTCTTTATTTCAGTGACATGGCCGACGACACAGGCCCGGCCCACCAGGGTAGAGCCGCGTAAGTAAGCGCCCTGACGGACTTCGGTCCTGTCCCCGATCTTAGCCGGCCCCTTGATCAGGGCCCCGGATTCGATCACGACCCCGCGGCCGATCTGGATGTCATCGTCCATTAATGTTACACCGGCGTAAATGACTGTGGCCTGTTCGAGCTTTTGGCCCTGGTGAAAGACCTCAAACTCATTTTTAGTTACATCTCCGGGTTTGAACTTTAGTTCATCGGTGATTACTTGACCCTGCCACAGGACATGCGTCTTTAGAAGCAGGTCTCCTTTTTGGCGAATTTCGGCCACAGAGGAGATCAGGTTCTGCTGCACAAAGGCCTTGATTCGCGGTACCGCTTCCCAGACGAGGTCCAGGCCGTTGAAAAGCGGTTCGGCTTCCAGGCCTTGCAGTTCAAAAAAAGATTCAGGTTTCAGCATATTTTTATGAGGCTTTTGAGGCGGGAGACGGGGAACCTCCTCTTGGAAGGGTTTCCGCCAGCGCTCAGATCCTTCGTCCTCTTTTGTTTATTTCTTCGATCATGACCAGCTCCCCAAGCTCATCCGGGACGCAGATAATGGCCCGGCCGCCGTTAATCCTGGTTATCTGGCGGATGAATTCCACGAGGGCCGGTTTGTCATCGAGCATAAAGGTATCTATATTCATGCCTTGAGCCGTGACCTTTCTTATTTCAGCCAGGGTGGCCTTGCAGGCATTGGGGCTGATCCCGAGCATACTGTTGGGCAGTTCAACGTGCAGGCGGTTGCCTACATAGTAGGCGGTTGGCTGTCCGTCCGTGATGACCGTGACCCGGTTATTCCTGTTGCCGCTCCGTCTGATGAGCTTCATGGCCAGGCGGAGGGCTGCCTGAAGGTTGGTATAGGCCTGCCCCCAATCCCAGACGGACAGGGCGAGCTCCTTGCCTTTAAGTTCCCGGGCCTCGGTGGAGAAGCCGATGATATAGAATTTATCCTTGGGGAATCTCGAGCGGATATAATAGTCCAGGGCCAGGGCGACCTTTTTCGCCGCCTGAAATCGTCCTTCCCATGACATTGACCATGAAAGGTCCAGCAGCATCACGGTGGTGCTCGTAATGCGCTGCTCCCTTTCCCGGACATAGAAATCATCAGGAGCAAGATCGAGCCGCCCGTCCTGCCGGGGGGGCCGGGAGACCGCGTTCAGGATGGTCCGGGTAATATCCAGATCAAATCGGTCTCCATACTGGTAGGGGCGTGAGGTGTCTGGTTCGATTTCGCCGGATTGCGGGGCATTCCCCTGAAAGCCTCCCTGCTTGTCTTTTCTGGCCTGGTAAAAAATCTGTCCAAAGGCCAGCTCTCCTAAAGCCCGGATGCCTTTGGGCGTCATGTTGAAACCCTGCTTGTCAAACCTGATAATGCCTTCTTCTGAAATCATCTCAGGAAGCTGCAGCAGGATGGCAAAAGACCTGGAGGCGTCTTCGCCCAGCATCTCTTTTAGTGTTTGAGGGTCCACAAACTGGAATTCGCCGTGGAGAAGCTGCTGCTGGAGGCTGTCAATGGCGTTAAACTGCCGCATCAATTCAAGGGCCTGTTCAAAGTCCAAATACTCATCTCCCTGGAACTTGTGAGCATACTGGCTGTAGAATTCATAGAGTTCGAGGATATCATCTTTTCTTTCCTGCCATTGGTTGAACGATTCCTGGCTGAACTCATTCAAAAAAGAAAAATCTTCCAGGCTCTTCAGCTTCTCCAGCAGGCCGGGGGGCAGGTTTTCATACGAAGGCGCTTGCTCAGCGCCTTTCTGCATCCTGGTCATGGCTTCTTCGGCCAAAAGCCGTTCTAACTCGTTTATGGGCTTATCAAACGCCTTTTCAAGGTTATATTTAGAAAAAAGCTCTTTCTTTTGCTGCTGAAGCTCTCTGATCATCTCTTCCAGGCCCATGACCTGGAAGTCCATACCAGCCAAGGGAAAGCCTTCCCACATCATCTGCGCCATGGACATGTTCGGGGTCATGCCTTTCATAATATTTTCCATGAACCTCTCCATGACCTCTCTGCGCTTCAAGGTGAAAGGCAGCTGCGTCCCGTCCCAGGCTAGATATCTGATGAGCTTCATTTATAAATTCTCCGTTTCTCCTGGATTTCCCGATTGAGCTGGTTTGATAAATGCAGTCCTTCCAGGATAAATTCAATGGCTGAAGACGCCTCTGGAGGGCTTTCCGGATCAACCAGGGCTTGAACCGCCTCTTTCATCCCGGGGATGACCTTTAAGCCATCCATGTAGTCTTCTGAAGGAAAGGTTTGAGAGACTTCAGCTCCCATGCCGTTCTTGAATGCTTCCACGATCGAGAAAAGGTCCTCGGCCTTGAAATACTCATCAAAGACGACCTTGATGGCGCGTCTGACCAGGTCTTCCACGAGTTCTCCCTCATTCATTTCAGCCGCTTCGTATTCCAGTTCGAGCTTTCCCATGATGGCGGGGAAGGTGGCTTCCAGATCGGTAATCCTGGGCGACACTATGTTTTCACCGACATCAAAACAACGCTTCAAGGCGCTTCCGAGGATGGATTCATAGCCCCGGATCGAGATGCGGCAGCTCACCCCGGAATGCTGGCTGATATCCGGGTTGGCTCGCGCCTGGAAGGTCAGCTCGGCCAGAATCTCCTTAATGAACGGCGGCACGTGCGTTTCAATGCCGTCAAAGCTCAAGGGCCTGGCTTCCTGTTCCATGACCTCAATTTCAAGATTCCTCTCTCGTGGATAATGAGTCCTGATCTGGACATCAAACCGGTCTTTTAAAGGGGTGATGATGCGACCCCGGCTGGTATAATCCTCTGGGTTGGCGCTGGCAACGACAAGGATGTCCAGGGGAAGACGCACCGGAAAACCCTTGATCTGAAAATCGTTCTCCTCCATGACGTTAAAGAACGCCACCTGAATCTTTTCCGCGAGATCCGGAAGCTCGTTGACGGCAAAGATGCCGCGGTTGGCCCGGGGGATCAGCCCGAAATGAACCGCGCTCTCGTCATCTAAGGTCCGGCCTTCAGCAACCTTGATCGGGTCCACTTCTCCGATGAGGTCCGCGGTGCTGACGTCGGAAGTTGCCAGCTTTTCCACCAATCTTCTGTCCCGGAGCACGTAGGTCAGGGGAAGATCGTCCCCCATCTCGGCCAGCTTCATCTTACAGTCAATGCATATGGGGTCAAAAGGATCGTCATTGATAGGACAGCCTGCCACGGCTGGAATCTCTTCATCTAAAAAGCTCATCAAACCCCTCATGAGCCTGCTTTTCCCCTGGCCTCTTTCACCAAGAAGGATGATGTTATGGCCGCACAGGATGGCGTTAACCAGCTGCGGGATGACCGTCTCGTCAAATCCGATCAAACCGGGAAATAGGGATTCTTTATTCTCCAGCTTCCGAATTAAATTGGTCCGCATTTCCTCACGGACGTCTGGCAAACGAGTTGTAATTTTTTTTAACTCGCCCAGGGTTTTGGGTTTAGGGGTTATCATGGATGCTCCTTTCGCATGAACAGACTGGGTCATTATTAAATTCTGTTAAATTATATACATCTCAAGGAGGAGCGTCAAGATTAATACGGGCTGAAGGGAAGTAGAATTTTCCTGAAATTACTTTTTTAATTATTTAAATTTTTTACAGAATTCACATTGCTTGATATTGCGGGGCTTTATGAAGGCAGCAGGCGCTCATCCTGCCTTTAAGCAAGAAAGGGGTTTCACAGATCATCCGGAGCCAGGGAAGCCCCCGGGTGGTTTTTATATCAGGTATTATAACCAGACTCAGGAGAGTCTCACCCTCCAATTGGTATTTAACCAGTATTAGTTGAGACTTGATCATAAAGCGGTGCCAGGGAAGTTTTTTAGTTTAAATACAATGTCCCGCATTTTTACCTTGTGCTTCAGTTCCCTTTAATATATTTTATAAAAAAACGATTCGGACTCATGGTCCGAGTTTAAAGCAAAACTATAGCGCCTCAATCGTGTAAGCCTTTAGAGCGGGGCTTTACCACACGTTTTTTGCCTTAGATTTTGCCATTTTACCGGAGGAGAAAAAGTATGCCGTCCATAAATCTTTATGTGGGAAACCTTTCATACAACACCTCGGAAGCTGATCTCACCGAATTATTTGCCCAGTATGGCGAGGTTTTAAGCGCCAAAATCATTACGGACCGTTATTCCGGCCAGTCCAAGGGATTTGGGTTCGTGGAGATGTCAAGCCGCAGCGAGGGTGAGGAAGCCATCGCTGGCTTAAATGGACAAGAGGTGAACCACCGCCAGATAAAAGTCAACGAAGCAAGGCCGCGGTCGGACAATAGGCGCGGAGGCTTCGGCGGACGCAGAGGTGGTGGAAGGTACTAATAAAAATTAAGAGTTTGATCTTCCGCGCCGAGCATTTCGCTCCTGAGAGTAATCCTGGGCCTATACTGCCTTGACTTTTCGAAACAGGGCGCAACTCAATGATTCAATTTATTGATGCTTCAGGCTAAGGCAGATAAGCAACTAGCCAAATCAGATAAAACAGAAATACACTATCATGGTTTACGTGTATTTGGGTCACGCCTCAGCACAGGAGGTTTGCTTACGGTGCTTATCCTATCTCCACTTAAACTGATTTCCCGATAGGCTTGATCTCGCCTGAGATTGCGCTTGATAAGCACAGAACTTAACCGTTTCCGTTATTGCTTAAAAAAGCTTCAGTTCTCCTTCCCTGGGGAACCATACCAGGGCATGGACATGATCAGGTCATAATATGCGCATGACCTTTTGGGTCATGGATAAGCCGTTTTTTCATGGGTTCATTATTTCCGGCCAGCCTGTTTCGATCAACCTCCTGTCGCTTCGCGGACCTCGACAAAATTGTCGGGGCCACCTGTCAAAAGGAATTTATAACTGTTTGAATTTGAAAGAAATCTTATCTTATTGCCATATTGATCTAATTTCTGTATAATTTGATCGGGAATTAGCTTAGCATATGGTGTCATTTGTAAGTGTCTTTTTTCAGCTAACACGTTTTCTCTTATTGAAGGACCCATTTTGAGGATTGCTGAAAATGAACCAGCAAAGCGCTAAGGAGTCTCTTGAACTTGCACGCCGCCACTTGCAACGTGTACAGGCTGCATGGGATGAACCAACTGACTGGACCGACTTAACTTTATTTGGGTTCTACTGCCTAGAAGCAGCTGTGGTGGCAGCGGCAGAATATTTGGGATGGTCAATCAAACGAAGCCACGTCGCAAAAGCTGAAGCTGCTGAAAGATTATCTAGTGAAAAGGGTTTCCCAGAAATCACAAACCTGCTGTGGGAGCTGAACGATGCGCGGAAAGCGATCGCTTATGGTGATGTCCCTTTTCCAAATCTGAAGGCTGAAGATGTGGCTTTTCAAGTTGAAAAGTACGTAGAAGCAGTTGAGGTATTAATCGAGAAATAACATAAAAGCATGTGTACCTCCGGGATGAAAGATAAAGTTGAAACATTAAATATGACTGCGACTGTAAATTTAGAATGCATACGTCAGTGGCCGAGTGAAAACGCGAGGGAATGGTCTCGTAAATTCTTCAGATCTGCTGAGAAGCAACCAAATATAGATGCTATTATCGTTGTTGGTTCTGCGGCAAGAGACGTTGCTGAAAGTGCAGATATTGATTTTGTTGTTATTTACAATACCTGCAAACTTAACTTTAATGGCCCTCCGATCGATATTGATATCCGTGCATATAACAGGACAGACGTTCAAAGGCTCCTTTCTAACGGCCATGACCTCTTGGGATGGGCAATTCGCATGGGTTGTGTAGTATTTGAACGTGGCCATTTTTGGACTGACTTACGCAACGCCTGGCTTAATCGATTAGTTTTGCCGTCTGTTGAGGAAGCCAATACTCGCGCTGCCAAAGCAGAAAAGCTCTATCAAGACCTTCGCGCTATAGGAGATAAAGACGCAGCTGATGAGCAGCTTATTACAAAGTTGACCCATCTTGCGCGCGCAAGTCTCATCGAAGCAGGTATATTTCCGGCTTCACGTCCCGAACTTCAATACCAGTTACAGAGTATTGGAGAAAAGGAAATCGCCCAAAAACTTGCGGATGCGTTGGAGCGACGCAGGAAAGCATGGGGGATGTCTTATTAAGAATGCTATTGTGGTCAGGTTTGACTAAACAATTATCACAGCTTATAAAAAAAACGAACTTTCCTTAACATTGAGTATGTCTATGCAGACAAGGTGTACAATGGCAAATCAAGTAATTAAGGGACATTCTTGACAAATATGGAGAAGGTCGTCATGAGAAGATTTACCAGGCTTAAAGTGTCCTGAATCAGACTTGAGTTGACAGTGTCCCCTTAGTTGTCCTGAATCAGACTTGAGTTGACAGTGTCCCCTTAGTGTTTGGTTAATCTATCAAATCAACTCCTATGCCGC
>JAFDHD010000048.1 GCA_019308995.1 Deltaproteobacteria bacterium
ATTTATAGCTCACGATATCACAGGGAAGTCAAAACCTCAACCAGCCGTCCAAACACTGAACCAACCTTGACTTTTAAGGTTTCACGTATTAGCTTAAACTCAAGATTCTTAATGAAGAAGACAGGCGATGACCCTCGAAGTAAACAGCTTTTTAGAAAGTCTGGCCAGGCTACTGGGCTTTGGCCTGACATTATACATGTGGATTATCATCACCCGGGCCGTTATCTCCTGGGTGAACCCCAACCCATATAATCCCTTTGTTCAGTTCTTATCCAGATTAACAGACCCGCCTCTTTTATACATTCGCCGCCGGCTGCCTCTCTGGATTGGCGGGATTGACCTTTCACCCGTTATCTTGATTCTGCTCCTGTTTTTCTTGAATGATTTTTTAGTTGTCTCACTCAAGGCCCTGGCCCATCATGAACCGGTCAGGATCCTGCTGCCCATTTTCTTCAGCAGCATTATCAACTTGATCCGCGCCGTTCTGCTTATCTACCTCATTGTCATCATCGCCCGGGCGGTTCTTTCCTGGATAAGTCCTGACCCGTATAACCCGATTGTTCAGTTCATCTATGGAGTGACCGAGCCGGTTCTGGGGCGTGTGCGCCGGATGCTGCCCATGCTTGTCGGCGGATTCGATTTGACGCCGATTATAGTTATCGCTGGGATTTATATAATCATGCGGATACTGGATCAGCTCATGTTTGCCATCCGCGGCATGATCTAAATTGACAGCCCTTGATCCGGAGAGGATTCAGGGAAAGCTGTTTTTCAACCAGAGGCCCTGCCTGCCAGAGACATAACTTGTCAGAAAAAAAGGATATCATTTATTTGCAGGAAGACCGGGCCGGAGTGCGCCTCAAGGTGCATCTCACGCCTCGATCGGCCCGGGATGTCATTGGCGGCGTTTATGGTGATGCGCTTCGGATCAGGGTCAAGGCGCCGCCGGTCAGCGGGCGGGCCAACCAAGCCATGCTTAAGCTCCTGGCCCGGCATCTGGGCGTGTCCCGGGACAAGATTACGATTATTTCCGGAACAACGTCGCGCACCAAGATTCTCCGCATAAAGGACCTTCCCTTAATTGAAGCAAGAGATCGCTTGAACCGAGACTGAAGCAGGGGGAGCGATGAAGGCCTTGATCATACTCCTTTGTCTTGTCTCAGCCGGGACGATGGACGCAGTAAATACGGCTCGGGTGACGGTGCGCCATGATCAGGATGAGGCCCGGCTGGCCAAGTCTTTAGCTGACCGGGCCGAAAAGATTTTGAACCGGCTGGAAGAAAAGGTCGGCCTGAGGTTCACCGCTCGGGTCGAAATCGTGCTGGCCTCATCTCGTTCCTCTTTTATTCAAGCTCAGCCGGGTGGGGTTCGGGTGCCGGACTGGGCCGTGGGGGTGGCTTATCCCAGGCTGAATCTCATAATCATCAAATCACCTCGGGCTGCCTCAAGGCAGGATGTTGGTCATGTCCTGGCCCACGAGTTGACTCACCTGGTTCTGGGCAGGATTTTCAACCAGCGGCAGGTGCCCACCTGGCTGAATGAAGCCTTGACCATGCATCTGGCTGGCGAGTGGGGCCTGTCGCGGCAGGTGGCCATGACCCGGGCCGTGATCTCTAAAAAGTTCATCCCGCTCAGGCAGCTGGTTCGAGGCTTTCCGGAAGATCGTATCGGTGCTGAGACGGCTTATGCTGAGTCCTATTATTTCATCGCCTTCCTTCGGGATCGTTTTGGCTCAGACTCCTGCCAGCGGCTGATCCGAAACCTTGGCCTGGGCATAAGCCTGGAAAATGCCTTGCTTCAAGCCACGGGCCTGCGGAGTCATGTCCTGGAAGAGGAGTTCTTTCGATGGCTTAAGCTCCGCTTTTCGATTTTTCCCATCCTGACCGGCTCGGGCGTGATCTGGTTTCTGGCCGCGCTGGCCATGATTGCCGCCTGGGTGAAAAAGAAAAGGGCCGCGGCCCGGAAGATGGCCAGCTGGGAGGAGGAGGAAGAGGAAGGGAAGGGGTCTTCCGATTATCTTTGAGTCCAGGGGTGGGCGGTTGAGCCGATATCCCGCCACCGTCTCCCCGCATGTTCTCGGCGCTGATGGCGCGCAAAGGTTTTATCAATTGTTTTGCTTGATCAAGCGAGGTCAGGCCGTTACTGGTGGGTGCATGTGGCCTCGGCCTTCCCGCTACGCCGCCACTACCAGGCGGTGTTTGGCCATGGCTGACGGGTGGCTATCTAGTGACAGCGAGGGATTCGATGGATTACTATACTCCGAAATGGGAAAAACTTTCGACTTTGGGTGAGATTGGCGAGAAGTCGCCTTTTGGCAAGAAGTTGCAGGCCTCCGGACTTAGCACAATGCCTACATTTCAGGCAAAGAGTAGCGCCGAAAGGCTTGAAAAAAAGAAATCGCGGCTAATGCTGCATAATTAAGGATAGAAAATGGAACGAAGACAATTTCTACAACTGGCCGGTGCCGGTGCGGTGAGTCTGCTCTCGCCTGGATTGGGCATGGCCCAGGCAGTGTCGAGAAAACCGAATATCGTTGTCATCCTGGCCGATGACCTGGGCTATTGCGACACCGAACTCTATGGTTGTGATCGGATCCCCACCCCGAATATAAAATCAATCGCGGAAAAGGGTGTTCTTTTCACAGACGGCTATGTCACCAACCCGGTATGCAGTCCGTCACGGGCTTCATTCCTTACCGGCCGGTATCAGCAGAGATTCGGTTTTGAGTACAATACCGGCCCATTGAGACGCGATTTTTCGGACGGGTTGGGACTGCCTCTGGCGGAGATTACCCTGCCAGATACGCTCAAAAAAGCGGGATATACCACGGGCATGGTGGGTAAGTGGCATCTGGGCACAAGACCGAAATTCCATCCGATAAGACGGGGGTTTGATGAATTTTTCGGTTTTACGTTCGGCGGGAATATGTATATTGACCCCAACCGGCCGGACGTACGAAATTATTTTAGAAACGGTCGAACCAACATGCCAGATTGGAACGGCCGGAGCCGCTTCAATCCCATCGTGAGGGGCGCTACAGTGGTCGAAGAAGAGGATTACTTGACTGACGCCTTTACCAGGGAAGCCGTGGCCTTTATCGAGCATCACCATAAAGAGCCGTTTTTTCTATACGTGCCTTATAACGCGCCGCATACTCCTCTTCAGGCCACGTTAAAGTATTATAATCGATTCCCCCATATCAAAGATGAGAGAGAGCGCATATACGCGGCCATGGTTTCGGCCTTGGACGACGGGGTGGGCGAGATTTTAAGGAAGATCCGACAGCACGGCCTGGAAAAAGATACCATGGTTATTTTTCTGAGCGACAATGGATGCGCGCTTTATACAAAGGCCTGCAGTAATCTTCCCTTAAGGCTGGGGAAAATGGCCCAGTTCGAGGGCGGGGTCCGTGTTCCCTTTGCCATGATGTGGCCTGGTCATATGCCCGCGAAAAGGGTGTATGATTCTCCGGTCAGCGCTCTGGACATTTTCCCTACCACGATAGCGGCCGCGAACGGCGAAATCTCAACAGATAGCCAGGTAGACGGAGTAAACCTGCTTCCGTATCTAAACAATAAGTTGCATTCCGCGCCCCATGAATACCTGTTCTGGCGCAACGGCCCTAATTGGGCGGTCAGGAAAGGGAATTGGAAACTGTTCGCGGCTGAAGGGCATTACTGGTTGTATGATCTTTCCAAAGACCTCGGCGAAATGACAAACCTGGCTGAAAAACAGGCGGACGTGCGAAAAGGATTACAAGCCGCCTTTGAAAAGTGGAACGCCCAGCTCAAGGAACCCCTCTGGCCGCCCCGAGGTAAAGTACCTGTTATTATTGACGGGGTATCGTTTAAATGGCACGTTTAGGGATCTGGCTCATAGAATTTTCAGAAAGGAAAACCTTGAATGATCAGAGCGTGCCATGAATCCGATTTTGAGCAGATATATGAGATCATTAATGACGCGGCTGAAGCCTATCGAGGTGTAATCCCTGAGGATCGGTGGCACGAGCCCTATATGAGCCGGGACGAATTGTCCGACGAAATAAGGGACGGAATCGTTTTCTACGGCGCTGAGATCAAGGGTCGGCTGGAAGGTGTGATGGGCATTCAGGACAAAGGGCCGGTAATGCCGGCCTCTGTAAAAAAAATGGGTCTTTAACCCTCTGATATCCACCAGGACGTCTGTCATGTTTTCAGCCTCGGACCAATGGCGTCGCGCAGCCCGTCGCCCAGCATGTTGACACTCAGGACCGTCAGCAGGATGGCCAGTCCGGGAAAGAGGGCCAGCCAAACGGCACGGCCATGGGTTGTCCTGTTATTGTGTTCCTCTGTACCAGGGCTGGAACCAGGTTGGCAATCCGTATAATTACGCCATTCCTGTGAGTGAGATCGTGGTGAGGCAGGGATCAACCGAAGTGTACCTGACCGGCGCCAGCAACAGCATTACCCAGCAGGTTTTCTGGGTGTATGCATCAGGCGATTACGTGCCTGCTTCTATTTTGGCTCCAGGGACCGGAGGCTGGGTCAAAAAGCTGGCCGGGGGTTAGGGGGAATTATGTTTCCTGGTTGATGCAAGCCGTCGTGCCGCGGTTGTTGGATCTAACGTTGATGTTAGGGGCTTAGAGAAACCGCCCGCCCCGCCGGGCTTCCTGAGTGAACCATCCTCGTCCGGCGGAGGTTGTTTTATCACGACTGTTACTGGGAGATAAAAGTTAATTAGAGACATCAAAGGCAGGGTTCATCAGCGGCCCTGCCTTATTTAAGGAATTGATAAATTGACTAACTGAAAAACCTGAATTGTCGTATTAACTCCACGCCGTCCTCGATGCTGTATTTACCATCCATGTGCACACGGTACGCAATGGCCTCGGCGACTCCGACCATAACGTAGGCCAGGAGTTCAGGGTCACCCTGCTTGAACCGACCCAGTTCCATTCCCTTTTGCAGGTCCTTGATAACCGGACGAGCTATTTTGGCGTATATCTCCTGATATTTTTTCCCAATGCCTTCTTCCTGGCCTACCGAAGCCCCTCGCATCATCTGCAAGATGTCTTTAACGCGTGGATAGACTCTAATGAAGGCCTCAGCTCTCAGGCCTAACCTGATTCCCGGATCAGACTCGCCAAGAATGCGGTCCCAATCCTCCTTCCAAAGGTTATCAAGGATATCGTCAATACAGCTGAAAAACAGCTCTTTTTTATTTCGAAAATACAGATAAAATGTACTCTTCCCAATGCCCAGTTCATCGGTAATGTCGCTGATGCTGGTGCGATAATACCCCTTTTCCGAGAAGACCCTTCCGGCTGTTACAATGAGTTCTTTTCGTTTCAACTCTTTCTGCTTTCGCACCTGCCGCGCTGCAGGATTTCTTTTTATGGAGTTTTTAAAATCTCTAGCCTCAGTGTTTTGGGTAAGCATTTGCTGGATTACATACAAAGAAAGTCCCTGATCTCTTAAGGTTTTGATGAGGTTCAGGCGTTCTAAATGTACCTCTCCGTAATAAGCCATGGTCTTATTCTTTTTATGCGGTTCAGGGAGCAGTCCTAGCCTGAGATAGTGATGTATGGAGTAGCGAGAGACCCCGCTCTTTTTCGAAAGGTCCTTGATTTTCATGTAGTAAATCGCTTCTGGCACTTAATTATCCTCCTGTACTGGCCAATATTGAAGCTCCCTGCTGCAAGCAGCAGGGAATCTTCCAAATGTTAGATAAGGACCATTTTAACTTCGCTCGCTAACCCCGCAGCAAGCTGCGGGGAATGCGCTCGCAGGCATTTTCAGGTTTGGGTATCAAGGTTCCCGAGACATCAGCATGTTTAAGCAGGTTAGTTCCTGTGACGGAATTTTGGGACGCCTTGCTTAAGTGGTCTTTATGTCAAGGCATAATTTCAATGCCTAGAATTCTAATAATTTAATCTCTTGAAGTCAAGTAATTATTGTGTAACTGTGTAGCAAATGAATAACTCCTTGAAATCTTTCATAAACATATTTAACTGTATTATCTTATATTTTTCTTGACAACAAAGTTATTGTACCTTATCTTGGACTGACTAGTCATTCTTTGTTATATAGTTGATCATTTATCACCGCTGGCTCAAAGGACATAAAGACGTCCCGATCTAGCCAGGCAGCCCTGGGCGTTAGACCTGATTCATGAACAAGGCCTCAGGTTGGTCGAAACTAGACCAGACACGATCGCATCCATAAAAAATTCAAAGGCTTCTTCGATAACCCTTATCACAAGAGGAGTCATGATATGGCTGGTCCAAACAGAGGTAAGGTTGCTTTTATAGGATATGGAGAGATCCCGACCGGGAAATACCCGGAAAGGACATCGGTACAGCAGGCCATTCAGGTATCCCTGATGGCGATGAAGACAGCGAATCTCGAAGCCTCAGCCATTGACACCATTATTACGACCAGGTCGTTCGCTGATGAGGTCTATGACTGGGGCATTGGTCTTTTCGGGGAGGAGATCGGACTCCGTACGGACCTTGAATTCCAGATGTTCACCGGCGGGGCCTCGAGTTCAGCCATGATCAAGGTAGCCATCGGACTTATTCTATCCGGGCAGTCTCAATATGTGCTCATGGTGGCTTCTAATAAATGGGGCACCATCACCAGAGGTAAGGCCGTGGACAAGCTGGCTGCCTTGCACCATGAAGATTGGGAAAGGCCTTTTGGCTTTTTTCAGATTGGCGCGGTGGCCCTCATGATGAAGCCCCTCTTTCTTCGAGGAGTCGTCACGCCGGAACAATCGGCCAGCGTGGCGGTCAGTAATCGAAAATGGGCGGCCATGAACCCTAATGCCATGTATCGAGATCCGATCACTATTGAAGACGTTCTGAACTCAGGTTTTGTCGCTGATCCGATCCATACTCTGGAATCCCCACCCCTGGCCGATGGCGCGGCCGCCCTGCTCATGACTTCGGCTGAAAACGCAAAGAACCTGGTTGATCAGCCGGTTTATCTTCTGGGTGCAGGAAGTTCCTTTTCCTTCTCCAATATCAGCCAGGCCAGAATGGGCGGCGGCCAGCGCATAGGTCAGGGTCTGGCGGCTGATGTGGCCTATGAGGAGGCCGGTGTCGGTCCAAAGGACATTGATCTAGCCTCTATATATGAACCCTATCCGGTCGGCACCCTCGCCTGGCTGCATAACCTGGGCTTGTGCGAGGGCGGCCTCCAGGGAGCGGCCCAGTGGATGCTGGAGGGCGGCGGAGCGCCCGGCGGAGAACTGCCGGTCACGACTGACGGCGGCATGCTCTCCCGGGGGCACTGCGCCATATCCGGCGGTATGCTTTTTGCCGTTGAGGCCATCAGGCAGCTTAGAGGCGAGGTCGGAGAGCGACAGGTCAAAAATCCCCAGATCGCCCTGGCCACGGCTATGGGCGGCGTGGGTAACAGCGCCTTTGTCGAAATCTTTGGGGTCAATCCGTAATTAGGCGTCAAGTTAAGGAGGGAATCATGGATTATACCAGCAAACCCCTGCCAAAGATTCGGCCATATACCAGGGAATTCTGGGAGGCAAGCAAAAGAGGGGAACTGCTTATCCAGCATTGTAAGGACTGTGATAAAAATATTTTTTACCCTCGCGAGGTCTGCCCTCACTGTCAATCAGAAAATATCGAATACATCAAGGCTTCAGGAAAGGGAAAACTCCAGTCCTTCAGCCTGGTTGAAAAAGGGGCCCCGCCTGATTTCCAGGACGACCAGCCTTATGTCATCTGTCTGGTTACTTTGGACGAGGGGGTGCGTTTGGGCAGCATGCTGGTCGGATACGATGATTATTCGAAACTCGATATAGGCATGGAAGTGGAAGTCGTCTTTGATCCGGCGACCGATGAGCTCAGTATTCCCAAGTTTAAGCCGGTCGGGTCCGACTGGACCCCTGAAAAAAAGGTTGAAGGCAACCCGTCTGAGACTGAGAAGACGGTTGAGCTGAAATTCGAGAATCTGCGGTATGAAATCAAGGACAGAGTCGTCTGGCTCACCATTGACAACGAACCCATGCGCAATGCCTTGACCGATCAGATTCAGCAGGACCTTATGACGGCCTTCCAGCAGATTCAAAAGGAACGGTCCATTCGCGCCGTGGTGCTTACCGGTGCGGGAGACAAGGCCTTTAGTTCGGGCGGTGACATCAGTTATTTCGGCACACTGGACCGGGTCGGCATGTGGGACTTCATGAAGAATCGCGGCGTTGAAGTCTGCCGGCTCATCGAAAACCTGGACAAGCCGGTTATCGCTATGGTCAACGGCTATTGCTACGCCGGAGGCCTGGAGCTCGCCCTGTGCTGCGATATCATCTATGCCTCTGAGACGGCCAAGTTCGGTCTCCTGGAGACTCGCCTTGGGGTTCTGCCCGGATGGGGTGGTACGGTCCGCCTGCCCCGGGCCATTCCTCAACGACGCGCCAAAGAGATGCTCATGACCGCGGAGAGGATTGACGCTCAGGAAGCCAAGGACCTGGGCCTGGTGAACAGGGTCTGCCCTTCGGACAGGCTAGAGGAAGAGGTCCTTGGACTGCTTGAAAGAATGAAGAACGCCGCGCCGCTGGCTATACAGGCTTGTAAGATTGTCATCAACACCACCCTCAACGTTGAGAGTATGGATAACGCCATGGGTATAGAGCGGGGCGCGATCATGTTTTTAAATACAACCAGCGACGCCCGGGAGGGGGTCACTTCCTTTTTCCAGAAGCGGCCGCCTGAATTTACCGGGTCTTAATTTAACAGGAGGATAACAAGGATGGGCAGAGGAAAACTTGCCATTATTGGCGTCGGTGAGATCCCCACGGGCTGGTTCCCGGATAGAGGGGATTGGGAAATGATTAACACTACGTGCATGGAGGCCATTAAGGACGCCGGCCTCGATAAGAACGATATCGAGGGCGTAATCAGCGTCAACCCTATGGCTCAACCAAAGCTTCAATCGGAAATCGGGTTTGGAAAAATTCCGGAAGAGTTGGGGTTAAGAGGATGTAAAGACATCTGCATTGTCAATGCTGGCGGAGCGACCACGACCAACTGTCTTCGCATGGCCGAACATTGGGTCAACAACGGTATTGCCAAAACGGTTCTGATCAATCACGCCACCAGGCACTCGGGCATCACCCTGGAGGACGCCATCAACTTTTTTGCCACTGCTGGCATAGATCTGCAGTGGGAGTACCCCTTCGGCATGACCTACAACGGCGTCATGGCTCTTATGGCGAATAGGTACATGTATGAAACCGGAACAACACCGGAACAAATAGCTGCGGTCTGCGTGGCTAACCGGGAGTGGGCCATGCTGGATCCTAATGCGCGATACCGGAAGCCGCTGACGATTGAGCAGGTGCTTGAGTCCAGGATGGTCAGCACGCCGCTGCGCGCCTTTGAATGCAATGTGCTCTCAGACGGGGCCGCGGCCATGGTCGTCACTTCCGGCGAACTGGCGCCGCAGATAACGGATACGCCGGTTTACAAACTTGGCGAGGATGTCCTGTACCTGGGGGCTACCGCCACCCAGCGCAAGGATCGCAAAATCGGCAAAGGTCCGCGGGCGGCTCAAAGAGCGCTGGAGGAGGCCGGCCTGACACTCGATGATATGGATATCCTGGAGATTTATTTCGCTTATCCTCATGTTTTTCTGCTGCTGCTTGAGGGGCTTGGCGTGTGTAAACCGGGAGAAGCCGGTCAGTTCGTCATGGACGGCCATACTTCCCCAGGCGGGAAGATTCCATGCTCGACCATCGGCGAGTTATCGCGCGGCCATACCGGCTCCGGCGTGAGCACGGCCTACTATGTGGAGTGCGCGCGTCAGCTCATGGGCAAGGCCGGTGAAAGGCAGGTGCCTGACGCCAGATATCTTTTAACCAATGCCGCCGGAGGGTCTGGCATGAACATGATTTGGAGTGTTTTTGGGAGGGATATACCATGACAGAGTATAAGAAGCCGATACCCGTACCTCAGCCGTGGACCGAGGAGTTCTGGAAGGCGTCCACGCAGCATAAATTCTTGATCCAGCATTGTAATGACTGTGACACCAATATCTTTTATCCGCGCAAATTCTGTCCGGAGTGCTGGGGGTCGAACTTAAGCTGGATTGAATCGAAAGGCAAAGGCAAACTTTACACCTTCACCGTTACCATGCACGGCGTAGAGCCAAAATTTATGGACGACCTGCCTTATGTGCTGGCTCTTGTTGATCTGGATGAAGGTATTCGAGTCATGACGCGGATTGTGAACTGCGATCACGAAGACCTCAGATGCGATATGCCAGTGGAGCTGGTCTGGGAGGACGTCCACGAAAACTTCAGCATATATTACTTCCAACCGGTAAAGTGATTGGTTAAAGCCTTGGTTCAAGAGACAAGGCACATGAGCTGATTCTGCTTTGGGTCAGGAGGAGGTCTGACAAGAAATGCCCTATTTTGGCTGGGATGAAGAATACCTGTCCATGGTGCGATCATCCATACAAAAGTTTTGCGAGAAAGAATTGAACCGGGAATACGTGCGATGGATGGACGAAAACGTTGATTTTCCGCCGGATGTTCTTTGGAGGAAGGTCGCTGACTTTGGCTATTTCGCTCGAGGAATACCAGAGGAATACGGCGGCTCAGGTCCGGCTGACAGTCCATATGAGGGGTTGATCCTCCAGGAAGAAATCGCCACCGCCTCGGTTGCGTTAATGCTGGCCATTGGGGCGGCGAATGGATTTGGGACCGGATTTATTGGCGCCCTGGGGAATGAAGATCAAAGAAGGGAGTTCCTGCCTAAATTTGCCAAAGGTGAAGTCAAGATGTGTATGGCCCTGACTGAGCCCGGCGGGGGTACCGATATTTTAGGCTCCCTGCGCACCACGGCCGTAGAGGATGGGAATGATTATGTCCTCAACGGGCAAAAGGTTTTTATTACCGCGGCCCACGCGGCGGACTATATCATAACCTTTGCCATCACCGATAAGAACCCGGCCCGGCGATCTGAGGCCTGGTCTGTCTTCCTTGTGCCAGCCGACTCCCCGGGGCTCACCACCAGAAAAATTCCTAAATTGGGCATCCACGCCTGCGCCTGCGCCGAAATTTTCTATGAAGACGTTCAGGTCCCGAAAGAGTTTATGCTCGGCCCAAAAAACCAGGGCTACCGGTTCTTACTCGGGGGCGGCGCGGGCGTATCTGGCAGTGGCGGGGCCAGCGAAAGGCAGGCCCGACAGGCCGCCGCCGGCCTGCTGAACGTAGAGCGGGTGGCCACCTCGCTAATGTCTCTGGGAATAGCCAAGGCCGCCTATGCCGACGCCTTCAAGTATTCATTAGAGCGGGAGGCCTTTGGCAAACCGATCGGCCAGTTCCAGATTATCCAGAACTATCTGGTGGAAATGGCCATGCAGATCGAAAACGCGCGCAACATGATTTACAGCACCGCGGCGTTGTCCCTGATGGGTAAGCCCAGTATAGTCCAGGCCCAGATGTCCAAGGTCGTCGCTGCCCGGGCCTCAGAGTATTGCGCCATTAAAGGGATGGAGATCTTAGGCGGTTACGGTTTTACCATGGAATATGACCTGCAGCGGCATTTCCGGGATTACAAACAGATGGTTTTTGCTCCTATTACTGACGAGATGGCTATAAACGTCATTGCACGTATGCTGGGGCTGCCGAAATCCTACTAAAGGGGAAAGACGATGTCGTTTGAAAAAGATGATTATTTCAAAATTGATCCGGAATGCCACCTGATCGGGGATATAGAGCCGGTCAACCACTTTCCCGGGGTTCAAATGTGGTGGAAAGCCATTGCCAATATTGCCCGGCCGCTGTTTTCCGGGATGCCCGAGGATTTTGCGTCATTGTTAGACCCTCAGGATATAGAAAAATCCCCTGACCCGGCAAATATTCTGAGGGCTATAGACAAGTATGGAGTGGACATCGCCTGCCTGCTGCCAGAATCCATGATGGATACTACCGGTTACACCAGCCGGTGGTGCACCAATGGTGAGATGGCTGAGATTGTCGAATCGAACCCCGACCGTTTCATGTACCAGCCCAACATCTCCCCCATAAAATATAAAGGCGTGGATAACACTATCTGGGAGTTGGAGTACTGGGTCAAGGAGAAGGGGGCCAGGGTCTTCAAGTTTTATCCGCCTGAAGATACCTATATCAACGATCCTGAGCTGTGGCCTTTTTATAAAAAGGCTGAAGAACTGAACATCGTACTGGATATCCACACCGGCTTCTGCTGGGTGCCGCCAGGCAAGAGTAAGTATGCCTTGCCCATACTCCTGGATGACGTGGCCCGCGATTTCCCTGAACTCAAAATCGTGGCCTTTCACATGGGATACCCTTACTGTGACGACCTCAATATGATCGCCATGGGTCATCCGAATGTTTACCCCTGCCTGAGCCTGCTTGTTCCCTGGGCCATAACTCAACCGCGCAAGTTCGCAAAAATAATCGGCGAGGCGCTCCGATGGGTTGGTCCGGACAAGATCATCTGGGGGTGCGATTACGCCGGATTTGGCGTCCAAATTGGGGCGGCAGTCAAAGGACTCAGGGACTTCCAGATTCCGGACGATATGCAGGAGAGTTATGGATATCCCGAGATCACTGATGAAGACCGCCGGAAAATTTTTGGCGAGAACCTGGGACGACTTCTGGGTGTTGACACCTCAAAACGGCGCGTCAAGGTTTAGCGGCTGTGACGATCCTGGCGATTGTCTCGAATGAAAGGAGGGGGTCATGATCTATTTAGGCGATATCCCGATGAAGAATGCCAAGAGGTTCCCGGATGATGAGTGCGTGGTATTCGAAGGGACCCGCCTTGCCTGGCGGGAGTTTAATGAAAGGATCAACCGGTTGGCCAATGGCATCCTTGCGCGCGGGTACAAACCAAAGGAGCATATCGCCGTGTTACTTGAGAACTGTCACCAATACCTGGAAATCTATTATGCCTTGGCCAAGCTGGGCATGGTGACGGTACCGCTGAATTACCGGCTCTCCGAAAAGGAGCTTGCCCACATTATCAATCATGCCGATGCAGTGGCCCTTATGGCTGGGGGAGCGTATCTCGAAACAGCTAATAATCTCAAACCCAACCTCGAGAAGGTCAGGGAATTCATCGGTGTGGAAGAACCTGCTCAAGGGATGACCTTTTATGAAGATATCATTCAAGGTGGCGATCCAAGCGAGCCTGACTGGGAAAAACTGGATGAGAATGACATGGTCATTCTTATGTATACAGGCGGCACCACAGGGCTGCCCAAAGGAGTGATGCTCTCCCACCGGAACCTCATGGCCGCTTTCGGCGGGATTACCATGGCCAGCACGGGCATGACGGTGCGAGGGTTTAGAACCCTCTTTATCCTCCCTCTCTTTCATATCGCTAACTGGCAGGCCTTCTGTTTCCAGCTGCAAGGCGGTTCGGTCGTTATCAACCGGCGGCCTGACATCAATGAAATCGTGCGGCTTATCCTTGAGGAAAAGCCTGTGAGCATGAATCTGGTCCCGGCGATTTACCAGTTCATGCTTCAGATACCTGATATCGAGAAACATGACTTTTCTCATATCAGGGGCCTCTCATTCGCCGGGGCCCCGATGCCCATTGAGATCTGGAAAAAATGCGTTCAGGTCTTCGGGGATAAATTCGGCCAGGGATACGGATTGACAGAGGCCGCCCCCACGGTTTCGACCATGGGACCGGATGACTACGACCTGGAAGGACCGCTTGCCTTTCGTCTTAAATCAGTCGGCACGGAGGCCATAAACTGCAGGGTCAAGATTCGGAGAGAGGATGGGACTGAATGTGAGCCGAACGAAAAGGGAGAGATCACGGTCTTTGGGAAGAACGTCATGCTTGGGTACTGGAAGGATCCGGAACAGACCGGGACCGCCCTCAGGGATGGCTGGCTTTATACCGGGGATATAGGCTACAAGGATGAAGAAGACTATATCTACCTGGTTGATCGCAAGCATGACATGATCATTTCTGGCGGGGAGAACGTCTATCCCACGGAAGTGGAAAACGTCCTTTATCAGCACCCCGCGGTCTTGGAAGCAGCCGTTATCGGTGTTCCCGATGAAAAATGGGGAGAGGCGGTCAAGGCCGTGGTGGCGCTCAAACCAGACCAAAAAGCCACGGAAGAAGAACTTATTACCTTTGTCAGAAAGCAAATCGCAGGTTATAAGACACCGAAATCAGTGAATTTTGTTCAAGTGCTGCCCAAAACAACGGTGGGAAAAATTCGCCGCCGCGATGTCAGAGAAAAATACTGGGAAGGCAGGGACAGGCCGACTGATTAGGGCTCATCAGGACAACCTCAAAGTTTGAAAGGAGAAATAATGGCCTACCAAGAGATTTTTAAACCCATAAAGATAGGGTCATGCGAAATTAAAAACCGTATTGCTATGGCTCCGATGAACACCCTTTATTCCAGCAATAATAACGGACTGGTCAACGACCAGATCTTAAATTATTACGCCAAAAGGGCCCGCGGGGGAATCGGCCTCATAATTTCCGAGTGTGTCCTGGGCACCAGGCTGGCGGCAAAATTCCCCTACACCACCAACCTGCATCTCTTTAATACTGGTCATCTGGCCGGTCTTGAGGAACTGGTCAATGTTGTTCATCACTTTGGGGCCAAGATTTTTATTCAGCTTTCCATTGGCTTCGGTCGGCAAGGCCATGCCCTTGACGGTTCTCCTTCGCCCGCCCCTTCTCCGGTTCCACTGGAAATAAAGCCAGAGAATGTACCGCCTTCCCTGCTCAAGCTTACCATGGAAAATCCAGGGCTTTTAGCGGCGCGCGCCGAGGAACATGTTCCCTATGAAATGACCCTTAAGGAGATAAATAATGAAATAGAGGAATATAAATATTCTTGTATGCTAGCCGTCATGGCCGGATTCGATGGACTCGAAATCCATGCCCCTCACGGTTACCTGGAGCATCAGTTTTTTTCTCCGAGGTCTAATAAGCGCACCGACCTTTACGGAGGCAGTTTCGAGAATCGAGCCCGCTTCACCATCGAAGTATTTGAGGCTGCGCGCGCCGCGGTCGGGTCAAATTTCCCCTTGGGAATCCGGCTCAGTGCAGATGAACATATGCCCGATGGTTTCACGCATGAGGACATGAAACGTCTCGTGGCTTTGCTGGTGGCTGGAAATCCGATGGGTACTTTCCGACCTGGCACGGGTAATGCCCCGCAGCCGCTGCCTGGAATTGATTATCTCAATATATCTGATGGGTCTTACGAGGCCGTGAAATACTTCTTCCCGGATGAGGAGGCTTTTCACATGCTCGATGAGGCAACTTCTTTACGGGAGACGGCCAAGGTCCCGGTCATCTGTCCTTCTATCCATGATCCCGACAATGTGGAAAAAGTCCTTAAGGAAGACAGGATTGATATGATTTCACTCGGACGGCAGACGTTCACCGACCCGGACTGGGTAAATAAAGTCCAGGCAGGGAAGGTGGATGACATCAGGAGATGTATTCGCTGCAATCGCTGCCTGCTGCGCACCTTGCAGGGATTACCCGTGCGCTGTATCCGCAATCCTGAAACCGGTTTCGAGAAGTATGACCAGTCGCTCAGGATGGATATACCCAAAAAGTCCTTGATTGGTCTGAAAATACCCGATGGGTTCGCCGGGATCAGCAGGGACATGATTACCCAGCGGATACAAGCGATGTCTGATGCTAAAAGCGGTGATGATTAAACTGATACCTGTTCATAAGTTGTACGACTTTTAACGGACCATAAATTTCACATAAAGCATTCAAAAAAGAAACAATAAAAACCGGAATTAATATATCTGACTTTCAAGATAGCTGATTAGTCAGGAAAGAAAGGTGCGGCTTTTCCCCCTGTATTTAAATATTAAAATTATTTCAATTAGTTATATTTCAATTCGATCTGAATATTTTTTTTATTCATTATTTTTCAAATAAGGGGATTGGAAAAATGCAAACGACGCAAAAAAAAGGCCACTCGCTTTCGTTTCAAAGGTTAGTTAACTTACTCACAATTGTTATCGTCAATGTGTGCATCCTCAGCCTCTGGTTAACCAGTATATCTTTGGCTGCTCAGCCAAGATACGGCGGAACGTATCGGAGGTCGGCAAGCGAGCCAAGGACCTTTGACCCGCACAAGGATTCCGGGGCAAATACACCTAGAATTATAAACAGTACCTACAATACCCTTTTGCGGTGGAATCCAGATCAAACTGAGATTGAACTTGATCTGGCCGAGAGCTGGAAAAGAGTGGATGATTGCACCTACATCTTCAAGATTCCCAGGGGTGTGCGTTTTCATAATCTCCCGCCGGTGAACGGTCGTGAGGTTACTTCTGAGGACGTTAAATACAGCATTGAACGGCTGGCCGGGATGCACGGGGAAAAGCCCAAGTACAAGAATCGCTACTATTTTGAGGGTAAGTTGGAATCAATTACCACGCCCGACAGATATACGGTCGTTTTCAAGACCAAGGAGCCTTATGCGCCTTTTATCAGCTATATCGCTTCTTCGTGGAGTGCGATCGTGCCCCGGGAGGCTGTGGAGAAATTTGGAGATTTAAAGCGTAAGGCCATCGGGACCGGCCCTTTCATGCTGGGGGATCGCATGAAAGGCTCTCATATTATTCTGGTGCGGCATCCGAACTACTTCAAGAAAGGATTTCCTTATCTGGATAAGATCCATATGAAGATCATGGAGAATGTCACGGTCACCATGTCGGCCTACCTGGCGGGCAAGCTCGATATAGTAACGGCCCAGCACTTCCAGGTCAGGACCATAAAAAGGAAAGTACCGGACACTGTGTTTGTCAGAGGGAAACTGCTTTATAACTTTCACATCAGGATACCGCCCTGGTCAGACAAGCGGCCCTTGAAGCCCCCTTTTGATAATCCTAAGGTCAGGCAGGCTATTGCTATGGCTATTGATAAGCAGAAACTTATGAAACTTGCCTGGGGCGGCTATGGGACGGTGCAGATCGGTCCGGTGCCCAACTGGCCTCCATATTCCCTCCCAGAGGAAGATCAGGTCAAGTACGATCCCGAACAGGCCCGGAAGCTCCTGGCTGAGGCGGGGTACCCTGATGGCTTTTCAGCCGAAATGATCTCCCCTAGCAACCCTGCTCTTACTGGCGGCGCCCAGGTGGCCCAGGCAATGCTTAAGGCGGTAGGCATCAATGTTAATCTGAAGATACTGGAGTTCGCCCAATTCTTCAGTCGAGCCTGGAAATTTGATTATGAAATGGCCTACACCTCCCTGACGGCCGGTTTTGATCCTGAAGAATATCTCGTTCCTTACTTCGGAGATACAAAGAAGGCCACTTACTACAAGTGGAACAATAAGGAAATTCACCGCATGATTGAGGAACAAAGGAAGATCCTTGACCCTCAAAAACGTGCCAGGATGATCCAGGAAATCCAGAGAAAAATATTAAAAGACGCGCCCATGGTCTTCGTGTACTCCCTGGATGTGGTTGGCGCATTCAAGCCTTATGTTTACCCTAAAAGGATGTTTATTAACCCCTATGCCGGGGAGACTGAAGACATCTGGCTGGATAAATAATAGACCCCAAACAGAGGTAAGGTCAGGATGAGGCACGAAATCCTCTTTCAGCCGATCCGCATTGGTCCTGTTGAGATCAAGAACCGTCTGGTCCTGGCGCCGACAAACACTAATGGGGTCTCGTCCTCCCGCGCCTTTATTGCCGATCCTGAGTGGGCTAACAAGGTGTGGGAAGATCAAGCTGAGAATATTCAGAAATGCCGGCGTTGTAACAGATGTATTTACGAGCTGTTTGCCAGCCGCCCCGTGCGCTGCACGGTTAATAAAAAAGCAGGCCGGGAAAGATTCGACTTGCCAGAGCTTCTGGGTATTTGAAGCGACCCGGTTGATAGCGATTGCCTCAAGGTATGAGACATAGTTGAGGAGATAGATGTTGAAACTAAAAGACAAGGTGGCCGTGGTCACAGGCGGCGGCAGAGGCATAGGCCGGGCTATTTGCCTGGCCTTCGCCCGTGAGGGTGCGGATCTTGTTATCGCGGCCGACGAGGAGTCCGAGGTTAAGGCGGTGGCCGAACATGTGACAACGATGGGCAGAAAGGCGCTTCCGTGCCAGCTTGATATCACCAGGCCCCATGAAGTCCAGAAATTGGTCAGGCGTACTTTTGAGACCTTTGATCGAATAAATATCCTGGTGAACAACGCCGGTGTGGTGGGCAAGCGTTCCTTCGTGCATCAATCCGATGATGACATCTGGCGTCGCACCATCGAGGTTAACCTGATCGGGACATATTATATGATCAAAGCCTTTCTTCCCAAGATCATGGAACTTGAACAGGGGCGGGTCATCAACATTGCCTCTATTTCAGGCAAGCAGGCCAGCCCGACCAATTCAGCCTACAGCGCCTCCAAACACGGTGTTATCGGCCTGACCCGGACCGTAGCCGTAGAGATGGGATTATTGGGTCTGCCTGGCATCACGATCAATGCTATCTGCCCCGGTGTAGCCAACACCGGCATGATTACCGGGCCCGGCGGCGTTTTAGACGAGCTGTCTCGTCTGACCCAAACCCCGCCGGAGGTGGTGCTGGAGGAACGCATCAAACCCATGGCCTTACAAAAGCGGTTGGTAGAACCGGAAGAGATTGCCGAAATGGCGGTTTATTTGGCATCGGATGATGCACGGGGAATTACCGGACAGGCCATCAATGTATGCGCTGGCACAGTATTTTATTAAACCAATGAACTATCTGAACATGAAGCGATGCTTGGCAACAAACATTAAACCTGCCGTGTCACCGTTTAAGATAATCGGAGGCACGGTCAGCCCGTGAAGGAGGTGCACCATGAAAGGAACAAGGCATAATTATCTCTGGGGGCTTTGTTTTGCCACGATAATGTTAATCATCTTCATCTTTGCATTCAGACCCCTAGCCGGACTGGCGGCTCAAACCGGGGATGTCATATACGCAGTCAGTGCAGACTCATTTGGTAGGGTCGGTGGTGATCCGGCCACCTTTAGCGGCGGTAGTGGGCCAAGTGTCTCTCATACTGTTTTCGATGGTCTGACTATTGAGGACATGGATAAGCGTGATGTTCCTGCCATAGCCAAATCCTGGAAGGTTGCCCCGGGCTGGAAGTACGTTGATTTTTTTCTGCGAGACGATGTGAAATTCCATGACGGAAACCCGGTGACGGCGGAGGATGTGAAATTCTCCTTAGAGACATACATGCGTAAGGAGCTTAAGTTTCTATTTTACCCTATTTTATCACGCAAGATCAAGGCGATCGAGGTGAAGAATCCCTATCATCTTCGCGTTCATTTCAATACATCCTACATGGGATTTTGGGGGCAGTTTGGTTTTGGCGGTGGTGTCATGCCCAAGGCATACCGCGAAAAGGTGGGTGACAAAGGCTTCGCTGACAAACCTATCGGAGCCGGGCCGTTTAAGTGGATAGACTATCGGCAGGATCAATGGTTCCTCCTCGAGGCCGTTAAAAATCATTACCGCCATACCCCTGAATATAAAACGCTGAAGTTTGTCTATGTGCCGGAGCATTCGACACGGCTGGCTATGCTCAAGGCCGGAGAGGCGGATATCATCTCCCTCATTGGACCTCATATCCCGCCGGTCAAAGCTGATCCTAATTTAAGGATCGTCTATTCACCTTATGTTACAGGCACGGTTCTGGCCTTTGGCGATTTGCGCCGACCCAAAGACCCCAGCCCTTTTCACGATATCCGGGTCCGAAAGGCCGCCAGTCTGGCCATTGACCGAAAGATCATCTGCAAAAAAATTCTCTTCAACGCGTCCGAACCGTGGGGGGAGGTCCTGGCCCCGGTTACATTAGGGTATGATCCCTCGGTCAAGCCGGACCCCTATGATCCTGAGGCGGCTAAAGCTCTTTTAGCCGAGGCTGGGTATGCCAATGGTTTCGAAACTACCCTGAATGTCCCAATCAGCAGTAAATATTGGGCCGAGGCAATCGCGGCCAATCTGGCAGACGTTGGGATCAAAGCCAAGGTGGAACTGTATGAAGGAGGCACCTGGATCAAGGTTTTTCGCTTTAAAAAACTTCGCGGACTCGTCTCGACGATCTCGTTTTATAATGCCTTGCGCGAAGGCCCGGCCAATCTTCTTAACTTCTATGTTAAATTCATGCCCTATTGTTATCTAACCACGCCGGAAATCCATAAGTCTGTTTTAAAAGCCGGCTGGTCCCTAACCGAAGATGAGATCGTCGAATGGGACAGGAAGATATCCAAGCTCATTCGTGACAGCCGTATCAACATCCATCTGTGGGCGAATCATTCACCTTACGGTATTGGTCCAAAGATAGAGTTCTATAAACCAAAAGCCGGGAGCGCTCCCACCCAGGCCTATGAATACATCAGGCTCAAACGCTGACCCTATTTTTAATGCCCCAGCCCTTGACAAGGCAACTGCGGTAAAGCCTGTCTTACAAATTAGGTGGGTTAATTATGAGTCAAAAGCGTGTTGTCCGTTCGGCCTGCCGAATGTGTCACGGGGTTTGCCAGGTCTTGGTCCACCTGGATGGGGATCGGGTGGTCAAGATCACCGGTGACCCTGAGAGTCCTGTCAGCAAAGGCTATATCTGTCCTAAAGGCGTGGCCTCAATTGAGTTACTCTACCACCCGGATCGTCTAATCTATCCGTTACGGCGCACAGGTAAACGCGGCGAAAACAGGTGGGAGCGTGTCTCCTGGGACGCCGCCTTAGATGAAATAACGGAACGATTAAGCGCGATCAAGCAGGAAAACGGCCCTGAGTACTTTGGGATGTCGCAGGGTACAGGCCGGCCGTACATGAATCTCGCTCCCCGGTTCGCCAATGCCTTTGGCACTCCAAACTACACCAGCGTGGGCCATATCTGTTATGCGCCCAGAGTTATAGCCAGCATCCTGACCCTGGGCCGGCTTCCGGTTTGTGATGTCTATGGGTTTGGAGGAGAAAAACCCGCCTGCGTGGTCCTGTGGGGATGTAACGTCACTTACACCGGCGCTTCTGACGGCATGTGCGGCGGTATGGTGGAAAAAGCCATGCAAAAGTCAGAAAAGCTGATCGTTATTGATCCCAGACGCATCCCTCCAGCGGAGAAGGCCAACCACTGGCTGCAGCTTCGCCCGGGAACAGACGGCGCTCTGGCCCTGGCTATGATCAACACCATTATCTCAGAAGAACTCGTGGACCAGGATTTCATTGAAAATTACACGGTCGGTTATGAAAAATTGGTCGAACACGTCCGCCCCTTCACCCCTGAATGGGCGACCTCGATTACACGATTAAAGACCAAAGACATCCGGGCTACAGCACGAACTTACGCCGCCGCCAAACCAGCCTGCATCCAGTGGGGGAACGCCCTGGATATGAGCGCCTGCAACCTGCAGACGGCGCGGGCAATATTGATCTTGAGCGCTATTTGCGGAAACTTCGACCGGCCTGGCGGCGATGTCCACTGGGTTCCACCTGAACAAGTGAAACAGAAATCTCCCTTCATCAATCCGGGTGTCTTTGGCGGTCGGTTTTTACCTCCTGATAAGGCATCACGCCGTGTTGACCGACACAAATACCCGTTAAGCGGCGTAACGCATCCGCCGTCTTACTGGCGCTCCATCGTGACTGGTGATCCTTATAGAATACGCGCCATGTGGATTGTGGGCTCCAACCCTCTGGTGACCAATACTCATTCTCTGGAAGTCGAACAGGCCTTGAGGCTGCTCGAATTTACCGTGGTTTCTGATTTCTTCTTAACGCCGACCGCTCAGCTGGCGGACCTGGTGCTGCCTGCGGCCACCTGGCTTGAGCAGGACGATATAGCGAACTTGCATAAAATATGGTGCGTCCTGGCCAGAAAGAAGGTGGCGCAAATCGGTGAGGCGCGCGACGACAAGGAGGTGATGATTCAACTCGCAAACCGTCTGGGCATGCAGGAAGCCTTTCCCTGGAAAGACCTGCGCGAATACCACGACTGGGTCCTGGAGGATACCGGCCTGAATTTTGATCAGTTCTGCGCGCGCGGCATACTGATGGGAGAGATGCGCTATTACAAATATAAACAGGATGGTTTTAACACGCCTTCAAAAAAGGCGGAGATTTATTCGAGTGCGCTGGAGAATATGGGGTTATCACCGCTGCCAGTTTATCGAGAACCGCCCATCTCACCCATATCCACTCCTGATGTGTATAAAGAGTACCCGCTGATATTAACAACCGGCGCTAAGATTAAAACATTCTTCCACAGTGAAGGACGCCAGATCGAATCGCTTCGGCGTGCGAACCCTGACCCTCTGGTCGAAATACATCCCGACACCGCATCATCCCTGAATGTTAATGACAATGATTGGGTCTGGATCGAAACCCAGGAAGGCAGGGTGCAAATGCGCGCCAGACTTTTTGACGGCATGGCCAAGGACCTGGTCTGCGCCCAGCATGCCTGGTGGTTTCCTGAAGACGAACCGCCCGAGTATGGCTGGAAAAAATCCAGTGTGAACCTGTTGTTCGGGGATACGGATTATGATCCGGATACAGGCTCAGAGCCGCTGCGCAGCGCGCTCTGCCGGGTTTATCCGGTTGGATTTAAAGGGGCTGACTAATCAAATCCCGTCTTTTCCCATTCCGGCGGATAATGTCGTTCAGATTCATATGACCCGGCCATGGGGACCTATCAATTAAGAGCATTGCTCTGTAAAATCTATAAAGATACTTAGCTCTGATTCAGGCTTCATTAAGGAGGCTTTTAGGGAATGAACGTTTACGATATCGGAAATGTCGTTAAAACAGATTTGCTCATAATCGGCGGCGGATTTGGTGGATTATTTGCGGCTATCAAGGCCAAACAAAACGGCGTGAAGGATGTAACCATTGTAGATAAAGGGGCCGTCGCCATGACAGGCCAGTCAAGGCTGGCAGCCGGGGCCACAGTTTATCTGCATCCTGGGGATGATCTTGAAGAATGGATCAAGGCCATCTTTATCGGCCAGCAGGGGTTATGCAACCAGGACATGGTCGAATCCTTTTTAGTTCAATCCTTTGAGCGGCTGAGGGAGTTCGAGGACATGGGCATTGTTTTCAGGAGAAATCCGCAGACTAATGATTATTTTCGTATGAACTCGCGAGGTCTGGTTCCGGTTCAGATGACAATCGGCGCGACCTATAAAGAATGGATCGGAGGAACGGCGCTGACTACAGTTCTGCGCAAAACAGCGCTCAGGCTGGGTGTCCGGTTTTTTAATAAAATTTTTATTAATGATTTGATAGTGAGAGATAACCAGGCCTCCGGCGCGGTCGGCTGTCACCGAAGAACCGGGGATTTTTACATTTTCAAGTCTCAAGCGGTGGTGGTGGCGGCCTGTGACTGTAGTTTTCGCGGCAACTACTGCTGCGTGGAAGCGACCACGGGTGATGCCTTTGCCATAGCCTATCGTGCTGGCGCAGACCTAACCAATATGGAACAAATGGTCATTAATACAGCGCCCCTGGCTTATAATTTCGAGGGAACCGGCCCGACCGGTCAAGCCGGGGCCCGGTTTTTAAATGCTGCTGATGAAGACTTCATGCCCCAGTATGACCCGCAAGGCAGCCGCGCTGAAATCAATCATATTGTTCAAGCCATGGCTCAGGAGCATAAAAAAGGTCATGGCCCGCCTTTTTATTATGACTTCAGGTCATTGCCTGAGCAGATGGAAGCGGCGTTCCTCAATAATTTTGGGGGATGGATGCCTCGGAACCTGATCAGGCTGAAGGAGAAAGGCATAAGGATTTTTCGTTCCAAAGTGGATTGGGCGCCCGCCCTTCAGACCCTTCGAGGAGGCATTAAAACTGACATTAATTGCATGAGTAATGTTGCCGGTCTGTTTGCCAGCGGAACGGCCCAATCCATGGGACCGGGACTCTTTAACGGCTGGTCTTCGGGAAAATCCATCTGGTCGGGCTCGACCGCTGGTTCTTCAGCGGCAGAATACCTTAAACATGCGGCTTCCTTTAAGCTGGATTCAGATCAAATCATGAACCTTAAAGATGCGCTTTTCAG